>DIHT01000068.1 GCA_002420305.1 Akkermansiaceae bacterium UBA5689
ATTGTTTCGTGGGGCCGCAGGGGAGGTCCGGTAGGCACCAATTCTGGCATGCACCAGGGCACTAATCCTACCTTTGGAGCGATTGGCCACTGGGGAGGCGGGCCGGTGAATGATCTTACCGAACCAGATGTAGGTTGGGGCCCAAACGGAAGTGGAAGTGACATCTTGGCGACCCGGGGACGCTGGGCTCAGTTGTCATGGGTTTACGACGGCCTTGAAGATCGAGTCTTCATCGATGGAGAATTCAGTAATAGCGAGGAACATCCCAACCTCCTCAATGTTCACACATCCTATAATGATGGGAATCCGACCCTTGTTTGCCTCGGATCTGAAAGTGACGCAGGAAGCGTCAACAGCGCTCCCATTCCGTTTTCGGGAACAATTGCGAGGGTGGAAATTTACGACTCGGCCTGGACCGACGAGGAAATTCAAACCGCTTTTTTGCAAGAACAGCCCTATTTTTTTGATGGACTACTCCCAAGTGTGGGGGATCCCTATCAGTTCGTGGTGTCGAGTCCCGATAGCGGGGAAACGGTAGAGTTTAAATGGAACAGCTCGGGGTCTGAGATATACACGGTAGTGGCAAGTGACGGCCCGGAGGAGAATCCCGATCCCGCCTCCTGGGCTCCAGTAGCAGGCTTGGAAAACCTTGCGGCGACCCCGCCCCTCAATACCCACAGCATTGCCCGTCCAGCAGGAGATCTTCGACTCTTCAGGCTGATAAGAACTTTCGGCCCTCCCCCCGGCCCGCCTCTCGACGGGACGAGCCCGGAGCTGGCGCTTCCACTCGGAACCGTCCCGGCTGGCGCACTGATCCTCGATACCCAAGGCTCTCTTGTTAATGACACCGAGATCGGTTTCTACGACGCGGAGGGCAATGGCATTGATAACAATGACGATGTAGCTGACCTTGGTTTTCTCAGTAGGATCAGTGTTAATCTCGCACCGGGCACCTACTACGTCGCAACTGGCGCTTACAACAGCCTTTTTAGCGTGACTGCCTTCGGTGTGACGGCGCCACTTGGTGTTACCGGTGAATTCACCGTCAATGTCAGGGTTGGAACGAATAATGCCGCACCTCCCTCCCTGAGCGGCTCTGGAGTTAACGCCGGCGGACCTCTCTGGTTCTCACTTGTCGTTGAGTGAACATCGTCCTGAGCGGGCAAAAGCCTACGAGGAAAAGCCGTGGGATGATAAGAAAGTTTCCGAGAAATACTGGAACAGCAAGGGCGAAAAGGTCGAGACGGAGGAGGAGGCCTTCGATTAACCTCACCCTGTCCCCGGCCGCCAAAATCCTCTCTGCTTACTGAACTCAGTGGGATGCTCTATCCGGAAATTCTCTTCCACCGCCTCTGCGCGAAAACCTTCTGTGGGCCCCATGCTTTATCAGTATAAAGCATTCCGTTCGGACTGATAACCCATGTCTGCTTTCCGCTTTGGGAGGTCATTTCGATACTGTCGCCCTTCCATTTGACGGAAAACGAGCGCATGTCCTCCCACGGACTCTTGAGCCCTATGGAAGGACGCTGCGTGCTACCTTTAATTGTTACATGCTCAGGGTATCGGTATAAAAAGCGACTCTCTTTGACAGTTCCTTCCCCCCACCCGATCGCGGCCTGGTGCGCCTGTGGATCAGTTCTGTTGTGAATTATACTCATGACCTGTCCGTCCAGAAAAACCCAGCGACCACTGACCGCCGGGGGCAGATGAATCTTGCTGCCGTCATCCCACGAAACTACTTCATACATTCCATTAATGAGGGTTAAAATTTTCTGATCATCTTCGTTGGGTCTCTCTCCGGCTCCAACAAGGTTTTGGTGAATGACGGCGTTGTGCGCACAACCACTAATCTGGAGCACAGAAGCGACAAGCAGGAGTATGCGTAAGCTGGCTCGAGACCTTTTTTCTTTCGTAGGCATAGCAAATTAAAAATGACCCGTACCGTGGTTCAGTAGCAAGTTCACAAATTTATGTTTCCCATCAGAAAATTGAAAATCTACTGCAGTTTGACTCTCTCCGCTTCCGAAGACAGCTCCTCGAGGACCCGGAGGGCACGTTCCGCGTCTCCCTCCGGAACCAGGAGGTGATCATGATATGCTCCTGCCAGCAGGTTTGCGCTAATGCCGTGGCGAGCGAGCCGGGTCGAAATGACTGCTGTCAACCCGACGGCCTGAAGACTGGAGTGCACATTGAGTCGGATGCAGCGAAAAACGGCAGACGGTTCAAGACCGAGGCCTCCTGACTCCGCGACCGGCGCGATCACCGTGAGCGCCTCCGGCTCCTGGATTGTGGCAAGCAGACCCTCTGGAAGGGGATCGGGCCATGAATCTACCGATCCGATCACATAACGGTCGGGACGGAGTATAGGCGCCAGATTCTGCACCAACTTCTCCAGGTCGCATTCGCCATTCATCGTAAATCACACCTACCACGCAACCGCAGGTATCTACAAGGACCGTGCTTGCTCACCGCGCCTAGAAGATGGTAGTGGATAGCTGGAACATCTGGAGAAGACAAGGTGTGCATTTTCCTTTGCCAAGGTTGCTTTGGGATCTTAGACCCTGCTTGCGATGCTAAGTCAGGAACCCGTTGAATGGCCCGATCAGGTGGAGGCGCTCGTCGAGCGCTTGGAGAGCCAGGCGCCCGAGCGTGCTCTCAGTCGCGAGGAGCGGGCATTGATGGATGTCTATGAAACCGTTCCGATCCTCGAAAGTGAGGACTGCCTGCACGAGTTTTGGCACAGCGAAATCGATCAACAGCGGGTGATCAGCTCCTTCGATCTGATGGGCGCGGCGGCACTGGTGGATTCTCTTAACGCAAGCCGCTGGTGTGGAAGCTGCAGCCCGGACCGGAACGACTACAGCGAGACAGAGGCGGAGTATCTCGCGACGATCGAGGAGGATCTCCCCTCCGGGATGGAAGAACTTATCGATCTCGTACTGGCTTTCATTGAGAGCGAGTTGGAATAGAGAGGAGCGAAGCTAGGAAACGCCCTCAGACCCATCCGTTCGGAGCTTGCCAGCAGAACAGTTGTGTATACTCAGGGAGCAATGAAGCTGGTCCTATTAGTTCTACATTCTCTGACTCTTTATGGAGCTGCCAAGGACCTCGAAATTCCAGATTTCTCCCAGGGCCTGCCAGGCGCAACGCTGAAGAAACAAGAGGTGAGCGGCAATCAAGTCGTCTTTCACCTCCAGACAGGGCTTAGCTCAAAAAATTTTTCTGCTATTTTGAAGAAGCAGTTGGGATCCGCCTGGAGAACTCAAAAGCTGAGGCAGGAGGACATGATTCTTGCAGCCCGTAGGGGCAGAGCCACAGGCTCAGCAGTCAATCTTACTGTCTATCAACATCTAACAGACAAGGGTGCCTGCATTCGTGTCATTCATCTCAAACCAAAAAACAGGACGAATTGCAGTGTAGAAGTCGCCGTCATTCAAGGCGCGGGGAACCCGGGGGACACAGAAAAAAAGCAAGGTGGTTCATGACAAACCCCTACAGCCCGAGAAAGAGCCCTGCTTTCACGCCCCAAGAGCCAAAATCCCCGCACTTGAAACCCGACGACTGGAGACCATAGGAGCGTTTTGGACAAACTTTGCGTCTTAAAGCAAAGACCTACAAACTCATGCTTCTATGGGAATAAAATCCATGGCGTGTCCACCCACAATCTTAGGGCCAATCTTACGCACCAGCTTTGTGTGCTCAGGATGTTTATCATAGGCCATCAGATCCTCTTTTTTCTCAAAGACGGAGATCTGGCCGTATTG
Organism: Akkermansiaceae bacterium UBA5689; assembly: GCA_002420305.1. GTDB lineage: Bacteria > Verrucomicrobiota > Verrucomicrobiia > Verrucomicrobiales > Akkermansiaceae > Roseibacillus_B. The sequence continues at coordinate 3,765 of DIHT01000068.1, forward strand.
AAATCCTCTGTGCCAGTGCGCCTCGTTTTTTCCAACCACCAATTCCTTGAGAACTGGAATCTTGTCCTTCAGGCTGGCGAGTTCATTCATCAACCCAGCAATTTCTTCCTCCGAGACCCCATCCTTAAATTTAAAATTGAAGGCATGAACAAAATGCCCCTTGTAACTCGCCAACCCAAGTTTTGTCTTCGTCTTCCCGATCGGAAAAAAATCCATTCCATTCCCAATCTCTAGTCGGGGCAGAATCTTTTTGACCAGTTTCTGATGCTCAGGATGCTTCTCATAGAGCATCAGGTCCTCTTTCTTATCAAAGACTGCGATCTCACCATACTGGAACCCATGAGTTCTCTTGGCGATATTTTTGCCGATAAAGAATTCCTTGAGAACGGGGATTTTCCCTTTCAGTGCAGCCAATTCCTGCATCAAAGATGCGACTTCCCCTTCAGGAACACCTTTTTTGAATTTGAAGTTGAAACCATGGATAAACGGTCCCTTGGCAGTCTCGGCAGCATAGGATTTTCCCATGTGACCCAGGGCAGACAAACCACTTAAGCTGATAAAGTGTCTTCGAGATTTCATGACTAGTTAGTGAATATCCATCTAGTTCATCTGGACCGTATATTCCAAAGAAAAAATTATTTAGATCTCACTAGTACGCGCATCAACCCAAAAAGACAGCGCGACTCGAACAGAGCATGTCTCTGTCTAGCCAAAACTCGTGGATATTTTTCCTGCATTGGCAAAGCTACAAGTAACCTCGTCTCCCGCGCCGACTGAAATCAGTTCTGTTGCTGACCCGGGTATGACCATCTCGCCAGCTTTTAGCACCTTCCCACTTTCGCGGAGATGCCTGATCAGAAATCGCAGGGAATTAAGCGGGCTTCCCATGATGTCAGCCGCCACTCCTGTCGCCACCACTTTCCCATTTACCAGGACTGTCACCCCCTCGAACTTCCAATCTATGTCCCGCGCCCTTACCTTTGAATGGCCCACAATCAATCCGGCAAAAATCCCGTTTGAACAAATCAATTCCTGCCGGGTGGGCTGTGGGTAGTGGTAGACGTAATTGTGCAGCTCTATCCCCGGTTGTATGCACTCAATCGCATCCAGCAACTCATTGTCGGAAACATCCTCATCCAAAAGATCCCGCTTAAGGGTGAGAACAAATTCGGGTTCAATGGCTAACGAATGATATTGATTTGCCTTGAGAGGTGTTCCCTCCTGAACAAGTCCCGAGGTCATCAGACAACCGCAAATAGGATCATTAAATCCAAATTGCTCACGAATGGCAGCGCTCGTACAGCCAACCTTATAGCCGAAGGACTCGTCTCCATCTGAGAATCGGAGCGCCTGATAAATACTCTGGCACTCATAGGATTCTTCCATCGTCAATGCAGAGATGTCGTCGATTGCCGGAGTAAAAACCCCTTCCTTGAAGAACCCATAAAAGGACTCCGCCACCCTGTCTAAAGATTTCATATGCGATGATGATTCTTGTCCCGATTGGCTCTCTGCAGGGCTATAAATCTGCGACTAGAATACAAAATCTCAAGTAACGATTCCGCTCAGAATCTACCCGAGACCCTCAGACGAACTATGAGTCCGAACGGCATTTTCTACTAAATCACTCGACCATAAAAAGACACTATACTCTGCCCCAATCCGGAACACGGCAGCAGCAACCTGCCGCCTGTTTGTGAGCGCAGCTGGCCGCCACGAAATGTCACTATAGCAAATACGGAGACCTCAATTGGTCTAAAATTCAGAAACCAAATCAAAGTAGCGCCATACAGGGTCTCCGTCTCCATACCTGTTTGAAACATCCTCTAGAATACCACTATCTATTCTCCACTGCAGATAATTTTCATAATGTTGTCTCGAGTCCCACTTACTACAAAACTCAAGATTGCTCGGATCATCCTGATTCTGGACGAAGTAAACTGCGTGACAGCCCTCATAGGCCCTCGTTTCTTTCAGCAAAACATTGAGTTCCTCGATAAATTCAGACTCCAGCCCCTTTTTTATCCTTAGTTGTAGATTTACAAAAACCATGCCGGGATCTTGCTAACTGCCGAAACGAAAAACCAATCTAAAAACCGAAGACATTTAATAAGCGGAGGGAGCTCTTATATTTTCAGAGACCAGTGTGGAAAGACGCGAACCCGAGGAAAAAACTAAGCCACCCCCCGCTCTCACGCGGTCACTGGCTATTCTTTATAATGATAGCGACAATGAGCGCGATACCGATTCCCACTCCGATTGTCCAATTAAGGACTCGCATAACCTTAAAATACACCGCGTAGTTCCACGCTAATTTTGAGCGTTCTTTGTGATCTCTAACTTTATCCACAGTTCGCTTCGCTGGGTCTTCGTCAGGCCCACTTTGGCGATATACCTCTTTGCTAAAGCGCTGACTCATGCCTCTGCCTCCAGTTTGCAACTGGTCTCGTCTGACCCCAGAAAGAACCATTGCTTGCTCTCTGCTTTTGGTCGCCCTCCGTCATGCGGATATTTTTTCCTATGTCTCCGTACATTCCAAGCTGGTTTGCGCCCTCGAGGTTCCAAAATCGTTCGCTTTGGACATTGGACCGTAACCATAGTCGAACCCTGCCCCTATTCCTCAGAGATCCGGAAAAACCTACGATTACCTTCAACGGGGATATCCCGGGACACCACGGCACCCCTGCCCGAAATCTTTCCTTCCAGGACATTCCAGTTCTCCAAATCGCTAGATTGTTCGATACGATAAGTTCGGCCGGACCGGGAGGCAAAGGCCACCGAAATTATGCCCGGAGTCGCCGTGAAGACCGGGACAGAAGAAGGCCGATCTGCAGCATCGAGGGGACTGGTCTGGAGGTTAATTTCATCACCGTCATTCCATCCGTCACTATCACTATCCGGATTTGAGGGATCCGTCCCTGCCGTAATTTCAGCGCCCAGAGACAGTCCGTCATTATCGAGATCGGAATCCAAATTTCCTGGATCGTTTTCCTCAACCGTTATGACAAACCAGAGCGCACCATTGCGGTTCTGCCCTTCCACGGTCGCTGTCGGTTCGGTTGCCAGATCAAATGGGCCAGCCCGGAGGTTGACCGTGATCGAGGCACTACCTGGGGGTGCAACCACATCAAAGCCCTCAGGCCCGAAGACCGTGTCATACGCTCCAGCTGCCAGATAGTAGGTCCCGGCAGGAATCTCTCCACTCAGAACACTCTGCGTATCCAGTTCGCTATCATCATTTGTAGCTAGCAGAGCTCCGGAGGCATCGTAAAGACCGATTTCCGTATCCTCCACCGCGGAGCCACCAGTGTCGAGACTGATGACGCCCGTACGGATCGGAGCGAGAGTGAGCGCCGTGGCGGGAGTATCTCCTACCGGCTCAGGAGCAGGTGCGGTAACTTCAAGAGAAAACCACACAACCCCTGTAGCAACTTCGCCACTCGCAGTTGCTACAACCTCGGTCGCAGGGTCAAAATTGCCCCGACGGACATTGACAGTAACCGATGGCTGGTCAGCCGGTGCTACGGCCTCAAAATTGTTCCCAAAGCTGGCATTCCATGCTCCCGCAGCAATAAAGTAGGTCCCTGCGGAAAGCTCTCCAGAGAGAACACTTTGCAGATCAAGGACGCTGTCATCATTAGAATCCAGTAGCTCACCAGAACTATTAAAGGCAGCCAGCTCGGTATCTCCTATCGACGACCCCGAAGTATCGATACTGAGCAATCCTCCTGAAACTGTTCCTAAGGGAATTGCCCGTTCAGGAGTTTCTCCCGCGAGTTCAGGGACTGCTTCAGTGACTTCAATAAAGAACCAGATCGCGCCCGAGGACACTGCTCCCGTCGCCGTAGCTAAAATATCAGCATCTGAATTAAATGCCCCTGCCCCTACATTGAGCGTGATTGAATCACTGATTCCTGGGGGGGCGACCACACCAAAATCGCTCTGACTGAATACCGTATTATAGGAACCAGCCGCCAGAAAATAGGTTCCAGGCGTTAGCTCCCCAGTCAAAAGGCTCCCTCGGCCCAGCACGCTATCGTCATTGGACCCCAACCGGATACCAGATGAGTCGTAAAGCCCCAACTCCGTATCGGCCACGACAGAGTTTCTCGTATCAAAGCTATATTGCCCCGCCGCTACCGATCCGAGGGAGATTGCATCTTGAGGTGACGACCCAATCACAGGAGGCGAAGGAGGGTCCACCGGATCATTACCATCAGGATCCCTCAGGAAAATACCGTCGAGTTCAGATACCCCACTCCCATCGGGATCTAACCAATCACGCAGCCTTGAACCTGGCGACCCTCCTCCCTCCCAGCTACGCGACACCTTACCATACCAATCTGACCGATCATTACCGCAGGCGGCATATCCTCCATGAAGCTGCCCCACTATCCGCCCATTCTGATCAAACATCGGCGACCCGGAGGAACCGCCCTCAGTTGAACCGAGCTCCCATCCAACAATCCTCCAGTGAGTGGCCCCATTATCTTCTTCTGAGCTCAAATAATTCGTCGAACGCGGCTCATCAAAGTCAAAACTGATCCGCTTCTCAGATCCTTTGGGAAAGTGGACACCTACCCCCAGCTCAGGAACACCACCGCGGGACCAGCCTGCAAGGAACACTCCGTGATCCTCACTGATCGGATCATCGAGCTCTACGAGGGTCATGTCGGAAGCCTCAAACGCTGCGCGCAATCTCGCTCCGCTATTGAAATTATTGACCGGCCCGTTCCCAGCGCTCGCATTGGGAGAAGTCCCTCGAGTTCGACAGGAGCTATTCTCGTGATTCCAGTAAACCAACATGCTTGCAGCATTAGACAATGTAATTCCGCAATGATCTGCGGTCAGAAAAAGAGGCCTTTTGTCATTGCGGGTATTGTTAATCGCAGCTCCCGAACAAAAATACGTCCCACTGAGAATATAGACCCCGGCCGCCTTGATCTGATCGCGGAACTGATCAATCAAACCACCAGCCCCGGACTCCTCTGCGGAACAGACCACGTCGATATGGCAGTCTCCAGCCGGAGAAGAACCCTCTAATTTCTCCCTGCCCGCCGCAAAGCTGAAGGAGCGGAAGCCCCTGTGTATGCCGCTCAAGCGAAGATCCACCTGCTCACGTTCATCATCCGCGACATCGAGGACGAGTTCCAGCTCGTCCCCCGCTACCAATGGAGTCCAAAGCTCTCCGTGGTTTTCGTTGTCCTCTGCTGTGAACGGCCTGACCATTAATTCTCCGTTTACTCTGAGCTCCAACTGGGCGCTCGCTGGCAGACGGAATTGGGAAAATGCTAGGTTGAGATTCTGTGCCCCAGGCGCTTCGATCCGAACGGTCCAGCGACTCTTCGTACCACTATCTTCCCAGCGCCCGTGGCTGCTGGGCGTCACATCGACTGGCCATCTCTCAGCAAAGCGAAGAGGCTTCCCTTTTTCAGGAGCGTGTTCCTTTCGCAACCGATCCACCTCCAGAGGAGGCACCTGCAGGGTGTCTCTGCCGGGGTGAGCCCTTCTGAACTTTCTGGCCCCCTCAACCCACTGGTGTCCCTTCCGTAAGGCAGGCTTTTCCGGAAGGACGGAATGAACAGATCTATCCACTGCGTGAGTCTTCAGTCGTGGAAACAGCAGCCCGATCCCGAGGCCTACAAATCCAACGATAATCAAAGGGAGAAGTCTTTTTTGCACGGCTTCGAGGGTGCCATCGATCGCCGGGAAAGGACAGCAGCAAAGTCTTGTCCAAGCTCATACACCTCACTAGGACTGGAGCGTGCAAATCCACTATCCGGTTGATGTGCGCCCGTTGTCAGGCCGCCTCGATCTGGGGGATTTCTCTCTAACCCATCAAACTCCTCGAGGAGAGCCCAGGCATTCATTCGTCGCCACGGCTGCTTCGACGGACATACGCCCATGCAATTAGACAAGCTAAGAAGCGCCTTCCAACATGAGGGTGAGTTTTCCCGGCGCCTTTTTCTCGCCTACGCCGCATCCCTCGCCTCTATCCCATCAGCGGGGCAATGCGCTTCTGCTGCCCCACGGCACAGCTATACCAGTGACCCTTTCACCTGCGGCGTGGCCTCTGGTGATCCCGATCATCAGAGCGTTGTTCTTTGGACTCGGCTCGCCCCCAAGCCTCTAGAGCCCGGCGGAGGAATGCCGAATACACCGGTAGCAGTCCACTGGGAACTCGCCGCAGACAGCGCCTTCAAAACGATCATCCAGAGTGGCAAGATTAACGCCACGCCCGCACTCGGTCATTCGGTTCATGTCGAACCCGTGGGCCTGAAATCCGATCGCTGGTATTTCTACCGTTTCCAGTCGGGAGGGGCCACCTCCCCAATCGGGCGCACCCGTACTCTTCCGGCGCCCGGCGATTCTCCAGAGAAACTCCGTTTTGCAGTCACTTCCTGCCAGAATTATGAACAGGGCCTCTTTACCGCCTACCAGCAAATGGCAGCCGATGACCCGGATCTCGTTTTTCATCTCGGTGATTATATCTACGAGTATTCAGGAGTGAATGGCCGCGTGCGGAAGCATCATGGCCCAGAAATCGAGACACTCGATCAATACCGTTCTCGCTACGCTCAATATCGCGGCGACAAGGATCTCCAGAAGATGCACGCAACTTGTCCTTGGTTTGTCACTTGGGATGATCACGAGTTCGACAACAACTGTGCCAACGCCATTTCCGAGGAGAAACATGTGAAGCCGGAGAATTTCCTCATCCGGCGTGCGAATGCCTACCAAGCCTACTACGAAATGATGCCCCTGCGCCGGTCATCTCTCCCAGTAGGCCCCAAAATGGCGCTCTACCGTAAAGCATACTTTGGCACCCTCGCTGACTTTTATGTCCTCGACACCCGCCAATACCGGACCGATCAGCCCAACAATGATCGCAAGAGCCCTGTGAACACAGCGGCCCTCGATCCACGCAATACCTTGCTTGGATTGGACCAACGCAAGTGGCTCTTTGAGACCCTCTCCTCCTCTGGAGCAACTTGGAACATTCTCGCCCAACAAGTGATGATGGCTCTGGCGGACCGAGCGAGACCCGATTCCCCTGCTGTCTATTCCATGGATCAGTGGCCAGGCTATGCACATGAACGTCAGTTACTTCTTAAGCATATACACGATCACAAAATAAAGAATCCGGTGGTCCTCACCGGTGATATTCACTCAAATTGGGCGAACGAATTACGCGTCAATGACTTCAACCCAGAGGAGGATATTGTCGCTACCGAATTTGTCACAACGTCTCTCTCGAGCGGTGGCAACGGCTCTTTAAAAACAGATGGACTCAACGAGTTTCTTGCCCGTAACCCGTGCACCAAATTCTTCAACCGGGAACGTGGTTACGTTCTGTGCGATGTTACTCCGAAAACCTATACAGCTGATTTCAAGGTTATCGATGATGTCCTGAGACCGGGTGGCAAGACGGCTTCCAGAGCAAGATTCACGGTAGAAGCCGGCATTCCGAAGATACAACTCGCCTGATCCAGCATCGCTGGCCTCAGCAAAATAGCCTTTCAGAGCGTGAACCGCTGGCCCGAACTCGAGCCGCGACAAGTCATCTCCGCTCGAGGATGACCCTCTCGGAGTCTTGTTCTCGGCTTCGCCCTGACTCCAGGAGGGGTCAAAATTTCGCGTTTCATCCAGAAACTTTGCCCTTGAGCATGGATCCCCAGCCCTGAATCTTCCCTGTGCTTTCATTCCGAACCTTTCTCCTTCTCTGCATTCTCTTCCAGCAGCCCTCTTCCGCGGAGCAGCCAGCTCCTTTTACCCATCCAGGAGTTCTGCATAGCCCGTCAGAGCTCGACTTCGTTCGTGGAAAAATCGCGTCTGGAGACGAGCCGTGGGCTTCAGCATGGCAGGCCCTGATCTCTCATCGGTGGGCTTCCCTCGAACATGAGTCGAGGGCTCATCCGAATGTCGTTCGCGGCCGCCGGGGGAAGAGCAGCACAGGAATGAGAGAGTTGATGGACGATTCGGCAGCGGCCTACACCCACGCTCTCCACTGGTCGTTGAGTGGATCACGAGCTCACGCCAATAAGACTATCGAGATTCTGAATGACTACGCTCGAACCCTGAAAAGTGTCGAGGGTCACGATGCCCGCCTTCTGGTTGGCATTACCGGAATTCACTTCGTAAACGCGGCGGAACTGATCGCACACAGTGACACCGAGTGGAGTGTGGCCGACCGAGAACGTTTCGCAAAAATGTTGCGCGAAGTTCTCTACCCGATCATCGAGAACTTTTATCCGAGAGCCAATGGCAATTGGGATGCATCCATGATCCAGACCATGATGGGAATGGGGATCTTCCTCGATGACCAGTCCATCTACCAACGAGGGGTCGATTACTTTCTCAACGGCGAGGGAAACGGCCGGCTCACCAATTACATCAGGCCCTCGGGCCAGTGCCAGGAGAGTGGACGCGACCAGCATCACACCCTGATGGGGCTCGGTTATCTCACTTCGGCGGCGGAGATCGCCCGCAATCAGGGCTTGAATCTCTACGAAACGGCTGGGAACAGACTCGCTGCCGCCTTCGAATACTGTGCCAAGTATGGGCTGGGCCACGCGGTCCCCTTCGAGCGGTTCGTGAGTATCGGCGGGTGGTACGATCATCACAAGATCTCAGAGGTCGGACGCGGCTGGGGGGTGCCAGTGTTCGAGCTTGCTTACCGCCACTATCACCACCGCAAGAAAATGCCCATGCCGTTCAGCGAGCAGATCCTCCGCAAGACACGCCCGGAGAAACCTTCGACGACTCACAAGCCGTGGTCGACATTGATGTGCGCTCAGGAACCTTTACCGGTCAAGAAGGTGGAACTGAGAGTGGAGAAGCTCACTGCTATTCAAGGAACAGAACGGTGGGATTGGTGGCAGGCCCGTACCGCGCAAGTTCCAGGCGAACGACCTTTGTGGGTCACCACCATGTCAGAGACGGGAAAGAAGGTGTCGCACGACTTTCACGACATCTATCAGTCCCTGAGCCGGGATGAAGGAAAGACCTGGAGCAAGCCTGAGATTATTCACTCATTGAAACGTGCCAAGGAGGACAATGGCTTTGAGGTGGCACCCGGCGACATGTGGCCGACCTGGCATGCGAAGTCGGGGCTGATCATCGCAACCGGTAAGACCTTCAACTTCGAAGGCGGTAAGCGCGAGATCTTCAACCGTGAGAAAGTCTCGTATGCCGTGATGAATCCAAAGAGCGGCGAGTGGGCGCCGATGAAGTTTTTGAAGATGCCGGAAAAGGATCGGTTGGGGATGGCGATCGTGGCTCCAAACGCCGGCAACAACCAGCGTGTCGATTTACCCAATGGAGACATCCTCCTTCCCGTCCGCTATCAGAGAGGCCTCAAGCAGCGCAATTACACTACGGTCGTCGTTCGCTGTGGATTCGACGGCGAGACCCTGACCTACAAGGAGCATGGTTCAGAGTTAAACATCCCACAGGATCGCGGACTCTACGAACCATCGTTGACTGAATTTGAAGGGTGGTACTACCTGACGCTGAGAGCCGACCACTCCGCATTCGTGACGAGAGGAAAGGACGGCATCAATTTCGAATCCATCCGTGAATGGAAGTTCGATGACGGGACGTCCTTAGGTAGTTACAATACCCAACAGCACTGGATCACGGCTGGAGGCGGTCTGTTTTTGATCTATACGCGCAGGGGAGCAGACAACGACCATGTATTCAGACACCGCGCGCCCCTCTTTATCGGGCAGGTTCATCCAGAAACACTGCGCGTGATCCGCTCCACCGAACGCGTTCTCATCCCGGAAAACCATGCCACCTTGGGAAATTCGGGAGTGTGCCGCCTCAACGACCGCGAGAGCTTGGTGACCTGCGGCGAGGGACTCATGCGACTGGGCAAACGAAAAGGCGAACTCAACAAAGTTCACTTCGTGAAAGTGGTTGCCGGGAGCAGCCCGTAACTCATGCAACCCATGAAGTCAGGAACAGGATTCAGAACCAGAGGTTCTACTTTAGGTGAATGAGGTTAAACTCGATAAGCAAACTTTTGCCCTCTGTAATTCGCCTGCCTACTTCGATTGCTCCAGTAGCCTCTGAGCCTTAGCCAGATTCTCTTTCGCGAGTGGAAAGTCCGGCTTCAGCCGGAGAGCCTCCATGAAGTGGTGAGCCCCCTCTTTGAATAATCCCCGACGAGCAAGGGATGAGCCGAAGTCATTGTGAACGGAGGGATTGGTCGGTGCGACCTCCAGAGAACTCGAAAAATGAAACGCCGACCTCTCGCTGAGTTGTCGCCGGTCGAATTCCATCGCGAGAAGATAATGCCTCCTTCCGAGCTCTGCCATGAGGGCCCGCCTCTTATCTCCTTGTGAACTCTCAGCTGCAGCCCTCAGATAAAAAACAGAAAATTCAGGATATCGTTCCTGAGTGCGGCGGGCAACCAGATTGGAAGCATAGCCCGCAGCGGCAGGCTCCGTAAACCAGCGCCCTGGAAATGGCGGTGCCAAATCACGCAATTGTGTCCCCGTTGCCCGCAACACCTCTCGACGATCATATTCCAAGACCTCCTTATTGAGAGCTCCACGATATAAAGCAATCACCTCGTTTTCGTTATTCAGGAGGAGCGACAACGGAACCGCGAACTGGGGAGCAGAATCAAACAGAGCTTCCTGCAAAAGAAATACCTGCTCTATCTCCTCCTCACCAACCATTCCCCAGGCACCAGTGAAACCCGTTTCCAGAATCAAGGCCTGTGCTGCGCTACGGGCCTCCTCAGAGCCGCCATCAACGCACAGAGCCAGAACCGGAAGCCCCACAGGACTATCTGCGAGCTCCGAAAGTTCCTCGCGACAATGAGGGCAACTTGCAGACCACAGCACCAAAAGGCGGCCGGAGATACTGTCGGGAAGCTTAGCTCTTCTCCCCTTCTCGTCATCGTAAGAGGCAAGAGGGAGCCTGACCGGAGCAGGCAAAACAACCGATGCCCTTCCGCTAGAGGTCACCACCGCGGGTAAAGCCTCCGCCTTGAGACTCACTCCTCGGTCCACTACAATGGGAATCGCTGGGCTCACCCCCGGCGAACGCGACCGCAGCGTTGTATTCAGCGAAATCTCGGCGGGAAGCGACCCCAGCTTCGAGGTTGAAATCACCAACATAAGCTCCAGCGCGGTAGAGCTGACCGGCTATCAATTGCGTTCCTCGTCTGGCGGCATCCAGCTCCTCCCTGGCGGCTTCCTTGCCGCGGGCTCAAACCTCATTATCAGCCCCACTTTTCCGGTCTCGAGCGGTCATCGCCTTGCACTCTACCGTCCCGGTGGTGTCGAACTCGCTGACGCCCGGGAAGTGACAAACCGGCTGCGTGGCCTCGCCGGAGATCAATGGCTCTACCCAAGCGAGCCCTCCTTCGGCGCCCCCAATTCCTTCAATCTGGAAAGCGACATCGTGATCAATGAAATCATGTACAACCCGCGTCCACTTCCTGCGACTCCACCGCCGCCACCGACCGTGCTTCTCGACTGGGACGACCCTTGGCGGTTCAATGAAAGTGGGGCCAACCTCGGAAACACCTGGGAAACTGTGGCCCATCCCGTCGACAACCTGAATTGGCTGTCCGGACCCGGGCCGCTGGGAGTCGAGAACCCGGGAGCGCTGACCCATGAGATCAATACGCCACTTTCGCCCCTCGCCTCACGCGACCCACGGGTGCTCACTTTCTACTTTGAGACCGACTTCGTCCTGACCCAACAGGAACGCGCCGACATCACGCTCCTCGAATTGACCCATCAGATTGACGATGGCGCCATTTTCTACCTCAACGGAGTCGAGATCGAGCGCTTCCAGATGGACGGCGAACCCATTACCTCCAGCACAACCGCCAGTGCTACCGTGGGAAACGCTGCGGTGATCACCAAAACTCTTACTACTTCAGCAGTGGCCGCCCTCACCACCGGGATCAATCGCCTCTCGGTCGAAGTGCATCAAACCAACTCCGGGAGCAGCGACGTGGTGATGGGTGCGCAGTTGGTCTCGACTCGGGAGGGCATTCCCTTTCGTAACTCCAACGAACAATGGATCGAACTCTACAACAAGGGCTCGTCCCCAGTGGACCTGGGCGGATGGAGTCTTAGCGACGGAGTGGACTTCGAGTTCCCACCGGGAACCATACTGAACGATGGCGAGTTTCTAATTGTTGCACGTGACGCCGACTCGTTAGCCGCCAAGTTTCCTGAAACCGACATTGCCGGACAATGGAACGGAAGCCTCTCGCGCAAGGGGGAACGTTTACGCCTGATCGACGCCAGCAAGAATCCGGTCGACGAGGTGCGCTTTTACGACGGCGGGCGCTGGCCAAAAGCGGCTGACGGCGGCGGATCCAGCCTCGAACTACGTGATCCGGACTCCGATAACAGCATGCCAGAAGCGTGGGCTGGCAGCCTCAAAAGCGGGGCATGGCAAACCATCACCTACTCGGGGCGCGGCAGCAGAATTCCCAGCAACGACCCAGACCGCTATAACGAGTTTATCTTCGGACTACTCGATGCAGGTGAGTTTCTCATCGACGACATCAGCGTCATAGAGAATCCGACTAGCAGCCCGCGCCAGTTGATTCAAAATGGCACATTCAGCGGGGGCGATTTTGACCGCTGGCGCATGCGGGGCAACCACCGCCACGCGGAGGTAATCGACGACCCGGAAAACCCCGGAAATAAAGTTCTCCATGTGCACGCGACCGGCGCCATGGAGCACATGCACAACCATGCTGAAACCACCCTCAAGGACGGCAATACCTTTGTGAATATCAACTCGTCGTCGCCCTATGAGATCAGCTTCCGAGCAAAGTGGCTGGGTGGCTCCAATCAACTCAATACGCGTCTCTACTTCAATCGGCTGCCTCGTACTTCCATCTTGGACGCACCGCTGGACGGCGGAACACCCGGCGCGCCAAACTCGCAACAAGTCGCGAATGCGGGCCCTACTTTCAGAGACCTTTCCCACACCCCGGCCGTCCCTGCGGCCAACCGGCGCGCCACCGTAACAGTGCAGGCATCCGACCCCGACGAAGTGGCGAGCATGACCGTCTTCTACTCCGTCGATGGAGGCAACTTTGCCAGCATATCAATGACCGATCGCGGTGAAGGTCGATACTCTGCAACAATTCCCGGACAATCAGGGGGTCGTAAAGTGCAATTTTATGTTGCCGGTCGGGACGGAAACGGGGCCACCTCTTTCATCCCCCGGACCGGGCCCGATTCTTACGCGATCATCCCGTGGGATGACGGGCAGGCAAACCTAGATTACGGAGACTGCCAACCCAACAACTTCCGGATCGTCATGACCAATGCCGACCGGGACTTTCTTCACCGGGAGACCGAAGTAATGAGCAACGACCGTATTGGGTGCACCATCATCTACAATGAGAGCGAGATCTACTACAACTGCGGAGTCCGCCTGAAAGGAAGCCAACGCGGTCGAAACAAGCCTGCTCGAGTCGGATTCAACGTCCGCTTTCCGGATGACCAACCATTCCTCGGAGCTCACTCAGTCGTGGCTGTGGACCGTAGTGGTGCCGGCGATCAGTTCAGTCAGAAGGAAATGCTGGTCAAGCACATCGTCAGTCGCGCAGGTAACATTCCAGGAATGAATGATGATCTGATCAGGGTCATCGCGCCCCGCTCTGCTCAAACCGGCTCCGCCATGCTCCTGAAATCAAAGTTCGATGATGAATGGCTCGAGAACCAGTTCCCCGATGGCGACGAAGGGACCATGTTCGAGTATGAGTTGATCTACTATCCCACCAGCACCGCCGGCGGTGGCCCAGAGGACCTCAAACGCCCGAACCCTGATAGTGTGGCAGGGGTCTCCATGCGCAGCATTAGTGGCCGCCGAAACAAGGAACTCTACCGCTACCACTGGCAGATCGATAATAACAAGGACGCCGACGACTATGAGCCCCTGATAGAAATGCTGATCGCGATGGGACTCAGCGGAAATTCCTACCGTGATGCAACCAACGAACTTCTGGATGTGGATCAGTGGCTACGTTCCTTTGCAGTCCAGGTGCTCTGTGGTATTGGCGACAACTACAGCAGTGGGTCACAGCACAACGCGGTCTTCTACTTCCGGCCCAGCGACCGAAAGGCTCTGTATTTCCCGTGGGACATGGATTTCTCGTTCAATCGGGGAGCTACTTCGGACCTCACTCCAAACGGAGATCTCGATAAACTCCTCGCAGCGAGCCCCGCCAACGAACGAGCCTACTACGGACACATCCTCGACATCGTCAACACCAGCTTCAATTCCGCATACATCAACGAATGGATCGACCACTATCAGTGCTTCCTCACCGGCAATCAACCCAGCCTTTCCACATTCAGATCCTACATCAACACAAGAAGCAGGCATGCCGCTAACCTCATTAATAATGCGGTGGCTAACATCCCTTATCGCATCAACACCCCTGATGGCACGGAGACTAACCAGTCCTTCATCACCGTCTCAGGAGACGGCTGGGTTGATGTGCGTGAGATTCGCTTTTCGGGCGGAGGCGCTCTGCCGATCACCTGGACAGACAACAACAGCTGGGAGGTTACTGTCCCGGTCTCACCCGGAGCTAACACCATCACCCTCGAGGCGATTGGTTTTGGTGGAGTGGTGATCTCGCAGGACAGTGTAGACATTACGGGCTCCAGCATTCTGGCTCCTGCTACCGCGGCTAATTTTGCGATTACTGAGTTCAATTACCACCCGGGCCCTCCCACCGCGGACGAACAGATCGCCGGCTTCCTCGATTCCGACGCCTTTGAGTTTATCGAGATGCAGAATCTTAGCGAAACCCAGGCGATCGACCTTACCAATCTCGCCTTCACCAACGGCATCACTTTCAACTTCCCCTCCTCTACCCTCGATCCGGGTGCGCGAGTAATCGTTGCGGGAAATGAAGCCGCCTTTATCCAGCGCTATGGAGGAGGGCTCCCTGTCATCGGGCAGTATCACATCAGCAATGCTAACAGGCTCTCTAATGATGGGGAACGGCTTCGATTAGAAGACGCCTCCGGAACTACCATAGCCGACTTCACCTATAACGACAGAGCCCCATGGCCATCCAGCGCCGATGGCTCCGGCTATTCGCTCGTTCTGATGTGCCCCGGGCTCAATGACCCAACTCTCCCTCAGAGCTGGCGAACCAGCGCGACCGTGAACGGCAACGCCAACGGAAGCGACACTATCGATCTCGCCACCTGGATGGTCACCAATCGAGTCACTGACCTCTCTCTGGACGACGATGGTGACCGCAGCGCCTCCCTTCTCGAATTCGCCATGGGCCACGATCCCAATATCTTTGACGCAACAGATCAGGTCCAATCAGCTATTGTCGAAACGGATGGGCAGCTCTTTGCGGCGATGGTCTTCCAGCACCAGATTGGTGCAGATGAAATCTCATTCCGGGGTGAGAGTTCTAGCGACCTCGTCAACTGGACAGACGGCCCCGTCTATCTCGGACGCACAAATAATGGCGACGGCACAAGCTCAGTCTGGTTTGTAAGTAACAACGCAATAGAGACTAGCGAACGCGAATTTCTCCGCCTTGAGATAACCACCAAGCAATGATGTTGAAATTCGCCTTCTGGGAGCAGCCTCACCATGATGAAACCAGGAACTCTCAGGGAATAACCACCCTGAAAAACGCTCTGCCACCGGTGACAGGCTGAGAGTGTTGCAGGGGACTTCCAGTTCCTGCCCTCACACTACCCACATTCTGCCAGGTTTGAAGGTCCGAGGAACGCTGGACACGATAGCTCATGCCGGAGTCAGTCTGCCAGCTCATATTAATGCGACCGCCGCTCAACCACATGTCGGCGAGAGCTACCTCGGGCACCACTCGTGGTAAAACTTCAAAGCTGAACCACCCCACTCCATCTGCGGGGAGTGCCCCTTGGACCGATTGATTCTCCCCGTATCTCAAAACAAACGATCCTGCCTGCGGAGGAGCTTGGACAGAAAATCCATCTCTGAAGATTGTGTTATACTGACTAACCGCGATGTAATACGTTCCCTCCTCGAGATTTCCTGCGGTGATGCCACTTTGTAACGCTCCATTGAAATCATCATTTTCGGCGAGAAGCTCACCTTCCAGACCGTAAAGTGCCATTTCAGTATCAATCGTGGACCCAAGGGTGGTGAACTGGAGTGGGAGACTCCCGTCGCCTAGCGGACCAAGCGCCACGGGGCGTTCTGGAGGGAGCCCGAGCGGGTTCGGACGTATTTCGAATGAAAACCAGACTGCGCCTGTTTCCTGGATTCGGGCTCTGGTGTTTTCATTCGAATTGACTGTAAGTGCGATAGTGCCACCGGGAGGGCCGCCAGTCGCGGAAAACCCGTCGGCGAAGATAGTGTCATATTGACCGACCGCGATATACCACGTCCCTGGTGTCATACTGGAAAACCCGAACCCGCTTTGGAGGGTCTGATTAAAGTCATCATTCTCTGCCGCTAATCTTCCATCGGGGTAAAAGAGGGCAATTTCGGTATCGATCGAGGATTGCAAGGTATCAAAATTAATCTGCGCTTGGCCATCCCCCAAGACGCCAAGAGAAATCGCGTCTTCCGACGTAGATCCAGCATTGTCGATCACCTCTCCGCCGTCGCCGTTTCCTCCGCCACCGTTCCCGTTTCCTCCGCCACTGGGATTCGAGACAGTCACCTCATACCACGTGATCTCCGCGCCGAATGTGACGATATCCAACTGGCCATCTCCGTTCACGTCTGCTGTGAAGATGCCAGAGCCATCGCTCTGGGGCTCTGCGAGCCGAGGCGCTGACAAGGTCTGCACCTGTGCAACGGCACCCCCCTGCCAAATTTCATAAATGAGAGCGTTGGCGTTCGGTGAGGTCCGGAACTGGTCTAGATCACCGTCTCCATCAAAGTCCACAACGTGGAGCCCTTCCCAATAAAGTTCGCTACCTGCGCCAATGACGGGTCCGAAATTCCCTGTGCCGTCACCGGGATGATAACCATAATTACCGTTTCCCCATTCACTGATTCCCACCACGTCGAGGAAAGAATCCTGATTCATGTCTGCGAGATATAAATTCTCTTGCATCAGGAGTAAATCACTCTCCGGAACTACGATTTTCTCCCAAGGTCCCGCTCTACCCCCAGGGTTTTTCAGGCTGATAATCTGACCCCCATCGGCTGCCCCCACAACCAAAGAAGAGCCCGGATAGGCCTTAGCCACGATATCAACATAGCCGTCCCCATCGACGTCGCCGATGTCAAAGGTCCTGGGGTAAAGGTCGTCTTCCTGCGTGGCCACTCGGACACTGTCGTAGGTTCCATTACCGTTGTTGGGTATCCACGCTATCCGATTCACCGTCCTGTCTTGCACAAAGACGATGTCGAGATCACGGTCTCGATCGAGATCGGCGACGGCTACCGTTTGGGTGTATTTGGCTCCCGCGGATCCAACAATCGTATTCGATGTGAACGAGCCCTGGCCGTCATTGGAGTACACTCGTATTCCGGCGCCATCACCGTCTTGGGGAACGCCTATGCCCGGAAAGGGAAAGAAAGGATTCCACGGGAAAGTGGGGAAGGTGGGAGCCACACTGATGTGACCGTAACTCCCCGTGATTATGTCCAAATCTCCATCGCCATCCATATCACCCACATCAAAGGTCTCCAGCCCTTGCTCAGCATTCGAGACTGGCAACACCGTCCAGTTATCAGTTCCGTCATTTCGAGCCCATGCGATTCGATGGAGGTAGGCGCCGGCGGCACCAACAAAATCATTAATGACAAAGTCGATATCTCCGTCGCCATCCATATCCCCAGGGATAGCGCGCCCCGCGTCCACGTCCTCAGGCAGCGAGACGTTGTGCTGGGTGATATCTACGATTTGGGCAGAAGTGAGGCTTGTAGTCAGAACAACGGCAGTGACGCTGACAACGAGTGAGGGAAAAGACCATGGCGGGGAGGCAGACAAGGCGTTGGACATGTTATTTGTTGGTGCGAGCACAGCATGCGCAAATATCCCGATGAGTTCAATTTCTTAAGTTCTCATATACCCGAGGCGTCATGAGGGTGTTTAGATTCCGTGCAACCTCTCGTTTGAACTTCTTCCACACGGCGTTCGCTCTCCTCCCTGACTACACCTGCAAGCGCACGGCATTCAAAATCTATTGCTTAACACCATACGTGTGGGAAAACTCCCTGTCATCGGGACCTAAAGAAATGAGCGAAGAACCACCAGAACCTGAGGAGATGAGCGAAGAGGAGGTGATCGCCTACGCCGCAGAGATTAAGGGAGCAATGGAACATCGGCGTAAAGAGGAGAAGCGTTCCCTCCTCGTCGGTAGCATTATCAATAGTGTGCGTCTGGCGCTGTGCTTTTGGGGGGCATATCTGGCGGCCAAATGGCTGGTGTCCCACGATTGGGCTTCGTGGTGGCTCTTTCCGTTTGCGATGGTCGGCGCTTTGTTCGTGCTCCTCGCACTGACCATGCTCCTTGCCGAATTGGTCGGGAAACAGGAGGGGCGGCGAAAGAGCCCCCAGCCCGATGAGCAGGAGTAGCCCTCTTCTTCCCTCACTTAACGGCGGGCTCCTTGGGCAAGTGCTTCCGGAATCAACTGGGCTACCGCCGGCCCCACCAGCTTGCGACCCAAACCCTCATAAACGCTACTCAGATAATTGGAGTTCATGATCTCAGGAACTTTCTCTTTTCTCTTCCCTCCTTCTCGCTCAGCGCTACACCAACAAGATGAAATATGCTCTCTTCAAGCTTAGCTTGGTTGCGCTAACTAGTCTCTTTCCCATTCTCGCCATCGCACAGACCACCACCTTTCGGGTAGACATGTCGGTTCAAATCGCGATTGGAAGCTACGACCCGAACAACGATCGACTCCT
>DIHT01000130.1:0-125 GCA_002420305.1 Akkermansiaceae bacterium UBA5689
AGGCCAGCTCCTGACCATCTGCCAATCCGTCACCATCGGTATCAGCGAGAGTGGGGTCCGTCCCGGTGTCGGCGCTTTCCAAGCCATCATTGAGGCCATCCCCGTCGGTGTCTGCATTGGCAGGG
>DIHT01000130.1:240-43393 GCA_002420305.1 Akkermansiaceae bacterium UBA5689
GGGTTGATTGGCACGAAGGACGGCTGCACAACCGGATCAACCGGGAGGGAGGCCGCGTCAAGCGGATCACTCCCGAAGGCCAGCTCCTGACCATCTGCCAGTCCGTCACCATCGGTGTCGGCGAGAGTAGGGTCAGTCCCGGCTTCGGTAATTTCCACGCCATCGTTGAGGCCATCGCCGTCCGTGTCTGAATTAGTGGGGTCCGTTCCAGCAGTGGCTTCTGCACCATCAAGGAGTCCGTCACCGTCAGAGTCGTCGTTCGTCGGGTCGGTTCCCGCGGTGTATTCCGCAAGATCGGTTGATCCGTCGTTGTCAAAGTCTCCTTCGCTGGAGAGCTGGGTGAGACCGTCTACCCCGTCCCAGAGGGTCTCCCATGCGTCGATAAGTCCGTCCTCATCGGAGTCGTCAACATTGGTTCCAATCGGGTAGACTGTCGGGCTACCGTTCGCGGTATCACCGAGGGCTACAATGCCGTTGATTCCGGGACCACTGATGCCGACGTCATACCATTCGCCGCCTCCCTGCTCGCCAAACACGTTGTCGAACGGGAACATCCCGGGAGTGGTGATGGTGAAGGCCGTGACCTGGTTCTGCGGGCAGCAGTTGTGCTGCGCGAGAACCTGTCCGTCCGGGGTGTCCATGATGAAGTAGTTGGTATCATCAGCGCCGAGGTGGATGTTGTAAGTGCCCGTCTCGAAGTTGGACATATCGAGATACCCATTGAGTCTTACCGTAAAATTTTCACCACCCCCATCGAGGAAAGGGGTGTTGCGCTGGGAAATGGCATTACCACCAGCCCCATGACTGGCCCATGGAACAATCGCATCGAAGGAACGGAGCGGAGTTGGATTACCCGATAAGTGGGCATCGTAGTTTCCCTGAGCCTGATTGTTGAAGACCACACCCTGGGTGTAATGGTTCTCCTGGTAATTCAGGCCCGTCTGGGTCAGATCTGGCCCATAGCCACCGGGAGTAAATTCGTTGATTGGAATGAAGGATGGTTGCACGACCATCGACTCCGGCCTGCTGTCAGGATCATGCGGGTCGGTGTTTTGCGCGATCTCGACACCGTCAGAGACGTTGTCCCCATCGGTATCAGTATTGAGAGGGTCCGTCCCGGTGTCGCTGACGCTGACGAAAGCTCCCGTGTCGGTTTCCACGCTATCAAGGAGGCCGTCTCCATCGGTATCGGGATTGAACGGGTCGGTCCCGGCGACTTTTTCAGCGCCGTCATTGAGCCCGTCATCGTCTCCATCGGCTACCGTGGGATCAGTGCCATCAGCATACTCCTCGGCGTCGTTCACGCCGTCCTCGTCAAAGTCTCCCGGCCCAAGCTGGGTCAGGTCTCCGGGAAAGAACTGCTCTTCGTATCCGTCCGGGATACTGTCTCCATCGGCATCGATGTCTGGATCAAAGCTATCGAGGTAGGCCCCCCAGCTCTGGCCGTTGGCGTCGGTGTCAAATTCCGCAGGCGCGCCACTGCTGATGCCAAAGGCCCCGACATAGCCAATACCGCCAAAATCTGCAGTGTTGGTGGAGAAATCGTTGTAGTAGCCGAAACCAATATCTGCTGCCGACTGCGCGCCTCCACCGTCCTCCACCAGCCAGATATCGACATTGAACCAGCCTCCTCCACCTTCGGCAGAAAAGTCGAAGTTACCAAAGGTCCGGGTATTCCAGCTCACGTCATTGTGCTCAAGGGGAATGCCTGTGCTCTCTAAATTGCCTGATCCCGAAATCGGGGTGGCAACCACCTTAACCCGGTCATCAAAGTTCTCCGTGAACGAAAATACGCCATCTTCGTCGTAAAACTGGAAGATGAACGCCAGGTCGTAGTTATCGCCAAGCAGGTCGATTTCAGCGGTGCCGGGCTCCCGGTCCACATCCAGAGCCGAAATCAAACTTGAAGCAGGATCGTCCAGTTCTCCGAAGGGGGCTTCCTGGTCCACATTGGCAGGTAACACCCCAGTAAAGTCCGCGCCCGGCAGGTTGTCCGTGCGGCGGAAAAGGAGCGTCTCTGGATTATGCTGCGCCATGACATGCGGAGCCAGAATCAAGAAACAGAGAAGTAAAATGCAGGATCGGGAAAGTCTCATGGTAATGGTGAAATATGGAGTGAAGGAGCAATAAGCCGCTTGGAATTGACCTTAGCTTGAGGATTTTAATTCATCACCCCCTCGAGAGTGATAACAAGAAAAAATCTGGGGAAATCGGAAAGGCCAGAGAGTCTGACGCCGAGAAAGCCCCTCTGGTTACAGTAGTCTGTCCATCACTCGCGCATTGAGACAACCAACCCCCATCTTTCCCCTGAGTTGGGCCAGAAACTCCTCATGATAAGAAGGACGGTAGGGCAACCCGCTCTTTATCAGTTAGTCATCCTGATTCATGAAATAAAATCCGGCATAGCCTCAGCGCTCTCGACAGTCTAGAACTTGGCCGAGCGCATGAACCATCCGAAAATCGCTGTGACGATGGGTGATCCCGCCGGGGTCGGCCCGGAAATATGTCTCGAGCTTCTAGGGAACAAGAGAGTGTCGGAACATTGCGTCCCCATCGTGTTTGGTGATGCTGACGTTCTTTCCCGCTGTGCGGAGAAAACCGGGAAACTGAAACCTTATAAAGAGATCACGAGGGCGGAACTCAACATGGCGGACGCTCCCTCGGTCCTGAGCCTTGACGGAATCGATATCGACCAGCTGACCCCCGGCAGCATTTCTGAATCCACTGGTCACGCTACCTATCGATATCTCGAAAGCGCGATTACTGCGTGCCGCCGGAGTGAGGTAGATGCCGTGACAACCGCTCCAGCAAACAAAACGGCACTCCATCAGGCCGGAATTACACAGCCCGGCCAAACCGAAATCTTCGCCGAGCATACTGAGACGGAAACTTTCTGCATGATGCTGACATCTGATGTTCTTACCTGCAGCTTCGTCACAGTCCATGTCGGCTATCACGAAGTAGCAGGAATGCTCACTACCGAGCGAATTCTCAAAGTCATTGAACTAACCTACCGTTCGATGAAGCACCTCAGGAACAGAGAACCGCAACTGGCAGTCTGCGGACTCAATCCCCACGCTGGAGAAGGAGGGCTCTTTGGGAATCGCGAGGAAGAGCTCATCATTGCTCCTGCTATCGAGCGAGCTCGCGCCCTTGGAATGAGAATCGTAGGCCCCCTGCCTCCGGATACCGCCTTCCTCCCGGAACGTCGTGCAGTTACAGACGCTTTTATCTGCATGTATCACGATCAGGGCCATATTCCTCTCAAGGCCCTCGCCTTCGACCGAGCGGTTAACTGCACCTTGGGATTGCCAATTATTCGCACCTCCGTCGACCACGGCACTGCTCTTGACATTGCCTGGCAGGGAAAGGCCGGAGCAGAAAGCTTGATCGAAGCTGTGATTCTTGCCGCCCGGATGAGATCCTGAACTTGTTCCTCCAGAATCTCTTAATCTGTTCCCCTGCGATGTTCACAAAGATACCAATAAGTTGTCCCCCCTCTAACTTCCGAATCCACCTCCTTACCTTCAGCCTGATTCTTGGAGGTTTCTCTCTTCCGGCATCTGCTAAAGACTGGCCACAATGGCGTGGCCCCGACCGCGATGGCCGCTCTCTGGAAACTGACCTTCTTAAGAAATGGCCGGAAGGCGGCCCCCCTCTGGCGTGGAAAGCCCGGACTGCCGGTGCCGGGTTTTCCAGTATCTCCGTTTCAAAGGGTGTCATCTACACGCTGGGTGATCTGGCAGACGGGTGCCATGTGATCGCTCTTAAGGAAACGGACGGATCGCTGGTCTGGAAATCTCGAACTGGAGAAGCCGGCGGGCATCGTGGCTATCCTGGCCCTCGGAGCACACCCACCGTGGATGGCGGACAGGTGTTCGCTCTCGACCAGCACTCCAATCTGATCTGTCTTAACGCAGCTGACGGAGAAAAGGCTTGGACGGTTAACCTCCAAGAGGACTTTGATGGCAAGATGATGTCAGGATGGAGGTGGAGTGAATCCCCTCTTGTTGATGGCGAATCCGTGATCTGCACTCCCGGCGGAGCCAAAGGCACCGTTCTGGCTCTCAGCCGCAAAACCGGGAAAAAACTTTGGCAGACCAGTGAGTGGACGGATCCAACCGGCTATTCATCGGTTATCATCGCAACCATAAACGGAACACGCCAATATGTCCAACTCACGGGCAAGAGCTTGGCAGGAATTGATCCCAAGTCGGGCAAGGTTCTCTGGAGGGTCGAGCGCATCGGTAAGACCGCTGTGATTACCACTCCTGTTGTTCATCAAAATATTGTCTGGGTTACCTCCTCTTATGGAGTCGGCTGCCACGCCTTCCAGATCGACAGGAAAGGAGACAAATGGTCTGCCAAGGAAATTCATTCGAGCCGAAAATTCGCCAACCACCATGGCGGCGTCATCGAACTGGACGGGCACGTTTTTGGCTCAACTGGAGGGAGCTTTGCCTGCATGAATATCAGGAGCGGGGAACTCATCTACCGCGAGCGAAGCGCTGGAAAGGGAGCCACGACCTTTGCCGATGGACACTTCTATCTCCGAAGCGAAAACGGACCCGTAGCCCTGATTGAAGCTTCTTCGAAAGAATTGAAGGAAATCAGCAGCTTCGAGCAACCCGAGCGAAGCGAGAAGAAATCGTGGGCTCACCCTGTGGTGGCCAATGGAAAATTGTACCTCCGCGATCAGGACCTGCTCCTTTGTTATGATATCTCAGAAAAATAGATGATGGCAGCAGCGCATGCACCCTTCCATCGCAAGCACGCAATTCAGTCCGCTTTTCCGTCCTTGTTCTCATCCCGGATTCCCGAGTAGGGATTAGCGAGCACTGCCTGCCACGCGATTTTGCGAAACACTTTGTCGAGCTGCTCTCCCGGGAATCCCCCAGTCTCCACTTTCCCGCCAATCAACTCGGGAGATCGCCGGTAGAGAGACGCATAAAACACATAACCCTCCAGCCATTCAAATCCCGGCCCGAGGTGCCCGAGCTTATCCCGCCAGAGAGACTTCGCTTTGCCTCCCAGCGCACGGTGGAGACCTTCCACTCCAGGCAGCTCACCTCGCTGAAAATATTGAGATGCCAGCACCATCGCCTCACAGGTCGGCATGATGACTACCCTTCCAGGATATTTCTCATTGAGAGGGGCGATCAGCTCTCCATAAGCCTGTCCCTGTAACTCACCAATCTGCTTGATCGTTTCTGGAACAAACCCCTTCTTTGTAGCCCCTTCGATTTTGTCCAAGTGCTCAATCTGAGGCCAGCCGTCGGAGAGGAAAAACTTCATGCCGGGGTTATACTTCAGGCAAAATTCAATCCAGCATGAGTAGTATTCCGGGCGGTCATTAAAATAAGGACCCCACATCATGGCTTCCCATTCCGCATTGGCGATGGAGGCCAGAAGCTTTGGCTTCGCCTTTCCCTTAAACTGAAAGATGCCATTCTCCTGCTCCCACTTATAGCGGGTGCTACCCGTCATCCCCCCCCCGGTATGCAGATGCATCGGCTGCTGAAATCCAGCAGCCCGGCAGATTTTAGGGAGAGTCTTATATCCGGGGCCCATAAAACTATGTCCTGTTCCGACAACCCTAAGCCCTCCATCTCTTGGTTTGGCGAAGGAAGTAACTGGATCCCTGCCGGAACCAAGAACCTTTGCGTAGGTCTCCTGGATGCGTTCCGGAGACTGGTAGCACACTGCATGCTCGGGGAATTTCTCCTTCTCCCATCCTGGGTGCACCTTGAAAGAACGCGCTGCTCCCCGTTGCGCACCACCTCCACCGCTTGCCTTGTCTCGAAAAGCGAGGGCCTCCGCTACCGTCAGTATTCCATCCTTGTTTGCATCAGCCTGAGGGAAACGCTTCAGCAACTGAGCGAGTTGATCCTTGGCGGGATTGGCACAGGCAACGCCGCCCGTGGCAATCAGGATGACCACAAAGGTCCAAGCCAGCCTACTGCATCTGATGTTGAGCTTCATATGGTCGCCATGCTCCACCTCTCGCACCAGAGGTCCAATCAATTTCACAGAAAGAGGAGAGAGCTTCCAACGCGAACAGCGGGGAAACCCCGGTAAATCACCCCACAACGAGGAAGGCCCATATTTCGGGATGTTCAGCCGGACTTCCACGAGGCAATACTACGCGACACATGCGCTGCCTGCTCGTCTTTACCAGAATCCGGATGCCCGCCTTTTTTCTGGGAGCCATTTCTCTCTTTTTCGTTCCGCTACTCGCTCAGAACACGAACACCCCCACCTCTGAGGCATCCTCTGCGAACCAGCCCATCACGGGTCAGGGAGGCATGGTAGCCACTCAGGAAGCCCACGCCACTCGGGCTGCAATGGAAGTTCTCGCTGAGGGCGGCAATGCCATCGACGCCGCGGTCACTGCTGGCTTTGCTCTTGCCGTCACCCTCCCGCGAGCCGGCAACCTGGGGGGAGGAGGTTTCATGCTGATTCACCTCGCCGGAGAAAACCGGCAGATCGCTCTCGACTACCGGGAGAAAGCCCCGTCGGCAGCTCACCGTGATATGTTTCTGACAAAGGACGGCACTCCTGATCCTAGAAGCTCTCGCTACACGCGGCTGGCATCGGGAGTTCCCGGTACTGTTTATGGCCTGGCGCACGCCCTTCGACACTACGGATCAATCTCAATCCGCAGGGCCCTCGCACCAGCAATCAAACTAGCCGCGGATGGATTTGTCGTAGGGCAGGCCCTTCATGATTCGCTGAAATCCTGCGCAGATGATTTATACGCAGACAAGGAAGCCCGATCCATCTTCCTCAACGCCAACGGAAAGGCTTGGCCGGTGGGCAGCACCCTCGTCCAGAAGGATCTCGCTCGCAGCCTGCGCCTGCTGTCTGAACAAGGCCCTGCCGCATTTTACCTTGGGGACATTGCGACCGCGATTGATCGTGATATGCGTGCTCATGGTGGACTAGTCAGCCGCAAGGATCTCGCTGACTACCGCGCCGTCGAAAGGATGCCGATCCAGGGGCACTACCGTGGGTGGAAGATCATGTCCATGCCTCCCCCCAGCTCAGGCGGCATTCACCTCATCCAGATGCTCAATATTATGGATCATTTTCCGATAGGGGAATATGGCTCAAACTCGGACAAGACCATTCATGTCATTACGGAGGCAATGAAAAGGGCCTACGCCGACCGTTCACGCTATCTTGGAGATCCTGACTTTTCCGAGATACCCGTATCTCAGCTCATCTCTAAGAACTACGGGCAGAAGCTAGCCAAGGGCATCATCCATGGACCCGCCACGCCCAGCAGCCAGATCGCACCGGGACTGGGACCTCTCCCCCCGCCCGAGAGCAATGAGACCACTCATTTTAGCGTCATCGACAAGGAGGGCAACGCCGTCTCCAACACCTACACACTCAACTTTAGTTACGGATCACGGATCGTCATCCCCGGCACGGGAATTCTTCTCAACAACGAAATGGACGACTTCTCAGCAAAACCGGGAACCCCAAATGCCTATGGCCTCATCGGGGGGCGGCGTAATGCCATCGAACCGGGAAAGCGAATGCTCAGCTCAATGACTCCCACTATTCTGCTGGGTAAAGACGATACCGTTATCGCAACTGGAAGTCCCGGCGGAAGCCGGATCATCAACATCGTTCTACAGATCGTCAGCAACATCATCGATCATGGCATGAATGTCGCGGAGGCGACCCAGACAACTCGTTTTCACCACCAATGGCTCCCCGATGAGCTGCTGGTTGAGACCGGCCTGGAAGCAAACACTAAGAACCTTCTCATCAAACGGGGGCACACCATTCGCCTCACCAGCCCCATTGGTTCTACTCAGACGGTCATGAAGAGGAAGGGGATCTTTCTCGGAGCCAGCGACCCCCGGATAGGCGGAGCACTCACCCTCGGACTTACCGGCAACTCTTTCCCACAGGACAAGGGTCTCCCCCGGGACTAGCCATTCCAAAACCCGTCCGGGTTACTCCTGATCATCATGACAGTCCCCACGCGATCAATTGAAGCAGACCTGATATCCTGAGCCGCGAAGGTAAACACGTTCCAGCCTGCTTCTACGTTCACTTCCACACCCGCAGGGCAGCATTGGAAAATAGACTCGCTCCCTACCATCCACGGGACCCACAATCCCCCGAGACCCGTTTATCATGTCCCTCCCCCCCTCACTACCCCGGGCAGTTCTCACTCTAGTCTTCCTCCAAACTGCCGCCCTCATGGCCGCGCCCCCCCGGATCACTGAGTTCATGGCCAGCAACGATGGGATCATCGCCGACGAGGACGGAGATTATCCTGACTGGATTGAAATCCACAATCCCGACCCGACCGCGATCGACCTCGCAGGTCATTCCCTCACCGATGACCCCTCCGAACCACGACAATGGATTTTCCCTGCTGGCTCGGTCGTCAGAGGAGGCGGATACCTTGTGGTGTTTGCCTCTGGGAAGAATCGCACCCCCTCCGGAGCTGAACTACATACAAACTTCGAACTGAATGCAGGTGGCGATTACCTTTCCCTTCTTGCTCCTGATGGATCCAGCATTCTCACCGAGTTCGGCTCAGAGGTCGTTCCTTTTCCTCGACAACGACCTGACATTTCTTACGGCACTGGGGAAGCCTCGCTCAAAATCAACCTCCTCGGAGAGACTCCGGAAGCCCGTTACCTCGTTCCTGCGGGCGAGAATGATCTCGGCTCCCAGTGGCCCAATCTTCTTTTCGACGATGCCACGTGGAACAGCGGAAGCCTTGCCCTCGGATTTGACCTCGATGGAAACGACGGAAGCGCTATTGCACCACGAAACCATTGGCCTCTCGATGATGGCTTCGGAAGCATCGCCCGCGACACCAGCGGGAATTTTCCGGGCTCTCTGATCGGCATACAGGGTGGATCATCACCGTGGGATCTCGACGCTCCTCCCATTGCTGGCGGACCAGAGTCGTCCCTGAGATTCGACGGCACCGCAACCTTTCTCCAAACCACCCTCCCCGGCATCGGAGGCTCCTCATCCCGCTCCATCGTGTTCTGGATCCGATCGGATGACACCTCGAATCATGGAATCATTTCGTGGGGGAATCGGGACACTCCGTCGGGAAAGTTTCATCTTCGCCTCAACAGCAATCCGGATAGCGGAACTCTGGGGGCGATCCGATGCGACCTTGGGGGAGGAAGCGCCGTAGGCTCCACGAGTATCGCCGATAACCAATGGCATCACGTGGCCGTTGTGTTCGAAGAAGACACCACACCTACGCTTTCGGATCTCCGATTCTATATCGACGGCATAGAAGACCTCGCCACTGGTCCGGCGAATGTTCCTGTCGATACTGATATTTCCAGTATTGATTCTCTAGAGGTCGCTATCGGCCGACGCGTCGAGAGGACTCCCCTCTATTTCTCTGGAAACCTCGCAGATGTCGCCCTTTACGAGGTTGCCTTGACTTCTGACGCTGTCACAAGACTGGCGCAAGGCACCTTCCGCCCCTCCAGCTCTATTGGATTCGGCAGCTACATAACCACCAATGTCGAGAGTGAGATGCTCAACCAAGGCTCATCACTCTTCGTCCGCACACGCTTTGACCTCCCCCCCGATTACTCGCTGGAGGGGCTACGCCTCTTTCTGCGCTACGATGATGGTATTCGTGCCTTCATCAACGGCGAGGAAGTCGCGAGCACCAACATTCCGGAGGGACGCTTATGGAACGCCAGGGCGCAAACAGAGCGGACTAACGTGGAGGCCGTGAGCACAGTTGTATTCAATGCCTCGCAGGTCCTGCCTGTCCTGCGCCCAACCAACAACATTCTTGCCCTGCACGGAGCAAACCTCAACGCCGGTGATCGTGACTTCCTCATCAACGCCCGACTTGAAGGAATCGATCTTGGACAACGCTCTGCCGGCTACTTCCTGACTCCTACTCCAGGGGCGGAAAACACCGGGGAACCTGACACTGGGGCTTTTGTAGCCGATACAAAATTCGCGCCTAATCGTGGATTCTATGAGAAACCCTTCAATCTTACAATTAGCAGCAAAACCGAGGGCGCTTCTATCTATTACACCTTAGATGGGAGCGAGCCGTCCTCGAGCAACGGCATACTCTACAACGGCCCTCTTGCAATCGATGGCACCGCCACCGTCAGGGCTGTGGCGCTGAAACTCGGACTCGTTTCCACAAATATTGACACACATACCTACATCTTTCCAGCCAGCGTGCTCACTCAAAGCACAACGCCGCAGGGCTTTCCCACGGCCTGGGGAGAGCGCGCAACCGATTACGAAATGGACCCGGACCTGATAGGCACAGCCTACTCCCGGGAGGAGATCATCGATTCGCTGCGTTCTCTTCCCTCTATCTCGGTTGTCATGAACGTCGACGATCTCTTTGATGGGGAGAGCGGATTTTACGCCAATTCGGACCAACGCGGTGACGAATGGGAAAAGCGGTGCTCTTACGAGTTCTTCGATTTTCCGAATGGCGCGCAAACTCAATTGAACGGGGGAATCCGGGCGGTGGGCCGTGCGAGTCGCTCCGCCAATCGCGGCAAACACAATCTCCGGGCAGTCTTCCGCTCAGAGTATGGCCCCACCAAGCTGCAGTTTCCCCTTTTTGCTGATTCCGAGGTTATCGAGTTTAACTCCCTGATCCTTCGGGGAGGGAATGGCGACTCATGGCTGAATCCGGGTGTGGTGGAGCGGGCGCAGTATATTCGCGATCAGTGGCACCGGGACGCGCAGCGCGCCACCGGGCAGCCCTTCCAACACCAGATGTATGCTCATCTCTACCTCAACGGGCTCTACTGGGGCATGTATCATATTTTCGAACGTTTTGAAGACGATATGCTCGCAGAGCACTTCGGAGGCGAGGAAGAAGACTGGGACGCGATCAAGGATGCTGGGAGGGCGAGCGTTCTTGAAGTAGTCGATGGTGACCTGAGCGCCTGGAATCGCACTTTAGCGGTAACGAGGCGGGATATGAGTAACCCCAGAAACTATGCAAACGCACTGATCTTTATCGATCCCGACACCTGGATTGACTATTTTATCACCAATTTCTATTCCGGAAATACCGACTGGGATCAGTCCAACTGGAGAGCAGCCCGGCGCAGGGATCGGGACGCCAAATGGATGCTCTTCGCATGGGACTCCGAGCGGACGGACCTGAACGCGACTCAGGGTACAAACTCCAGCACCAACGATGCCACGGTTGAGAACACGCCGAACTTTCCATCGAGCGTGCATCAGCGATTGACCGCCAACGAAGAGTATCGCCTGCGCTTCGCTGACCGGGTCCGGCTGCACTGTTTTAATGGCGGAACCTTCACCCCGGAGGGAGCCGCTCAACTATGGGACGCCCGAGCTGATGAGATTTATGAACCGCTCATCGTGGAGGCGATACGCTGGGGGGACCGCCACCGTTTCCCTCCCGCCCGCCGGGAAACCTTCTGGCGGCAGATGTATAATACCATGCAGAGCGATTTCTTCCCCCAGCGCACCGAAACATTGATCTCTCAACTCAGGGCTCGCGGACTCTATCCTTCGGTGGAAGCCCCGGACTTCACTCCCCACGGAGGCCTCTTCACCGATCAATCGGAGGTCACGATCAGTGCGAGCACCGGAGGCACAATCTATTACACCACTGATGGAAGTGATCCCCGGCGGCCCACCACTGCAGGATCCGAATCCCTTCTGCTCCCCGAGGGATCTTCAGCCCTGGCGTTCGTCCCTACCGATGACTCCCTCGCAATGACGTGGACGGAGCCAGAATTTGATGCCGCCGGCTGGATAGGCGGGGCAAGCGGGGTCGGATTCGAGCTGGATACAGGCTTTGAAGGCCTTTTCGGGGTCGACCTGAGTGAAATGCATTCTCTGAACTCCTCGGCTTACGCCCGGTGGGAGTTCGAAATTCATGACCGAGCCCAGCTGGCTGCAATCACCTCACTGACACTACGCGCACGCTATGATGACGGGTTCATCGCCTACCTGAACGGAGGAGAGGCGGCCTCCGCAAATCGACCCGCCAATCCCGCTTGGAATTCCCACGCTTCTGCTGCCCACCCGGACGGATCAGCTGTCGAATTCAGTATCTTCAATCTCAGCAATTCCATCAATCGCCTGCGACTTGGCACCAACGTGCTCGCCGTTCACTGCATGAACCAGCAATCGGACAGCAATGATCTTCTCTTCATTCCCGAACTGGTAGCAGCCACTGGAACCATTCCTGCTGGCGTCTCTCCCTCCGCCCAAGTTTACAATGGCCCCTCCCTGGCACTTGGGGAGAGCACCCGTCTGCAGGCCCGGGCATTAAGAAACGGAACATGGTCAGCACTGACTACTGCCATCTATACGATAGGAACCCCGGCAACCTCAGAACACATTGCGATCAGCGAAGTGCACTATCACCCACTCGAAGATACTCCTACTGAGTTCCTCGAGCTGATCAATATCTCCGATGAAGTGGTGGACCTCACTGGACTCTCCTTCGCCAATGGCATTGCGTTCACCTTTCCCGAGGCCACCCTCCTCTCCCCAGGCGAACGCACGCTCGTCGTCGAGAATATCACCGCTTTCGAAATTGCCTATGGTCTCGGTTTACCCATTGCCGGATCCTTTGCAAATGGAACGCGCCTCTCAAACGGAGGCGAGCGCATTACCTTGCTGGCCCGCGACGGCTCCATCATCTCCGACTTCCGATACCGCGATTCCCACCCCTGGCCACAAGCCCCGGACCAGACTGGGCAAAGCCTTATTCTTGTCGCCCCCGGGGAATCCTCCCCTTCCAATCCGCTCAGTTGGCGCGCCAGTATCCTTCCCGGGGGAAATCCAAGCTCCTCCGACTCCATCTCTTTCCTCGGTGAAGAATCACAATCACTTCTTGGTTATGCACTTACAGATAGTTCAGAACTCCAGTTCTCCGTAGTGAACGGCCTCTCTGCCCTGTCTTTCCTTACCCGTAGCGCAGCAGACGACGCCACCATCTGGGTAGAATTTTCCCCTGACCTTCGCACTTGGACCGATGCCCCTGCCGAGGCTCTGGTTTCCCGGGACACTAGACCCGATGGAACAACCCTTTTCCGCTTCACCATGCCTGATCTCCAGCAAGACTTGGTGAGATTTGCCCGCCTGCGTGTCGAACTCCGCTGAGCACGGAATATATTCTTGGACCCGCCTCGCCGTGAGACCACCATATTTCTCCTCCCTCTCCAATACCGTGAATAGACACTTCCTGAAACTCAAAGCCGCTCCCTTCTTTCTCTCTCTCCTGTTCACCGCCATGCCGGAAGCTCACGCAGGGGAATCGAGCCCAAATACCCTGACCAAGCAAGAACGAGCCGATGGCTGGCGTCTTCTTTTCGATGGAAAATCCGCGGGCTCTTGGCGCCAATTTGGAAAAGACGTCGCTCCCGCCAGCGGATGGGAGGTCACACAAGGGTGGTTGATTAAAAGAGCCGGGGCCAAGCCGGGCAACATCGTCTCCCGGGAAGAATTCTCCGACTTTGAGTTTTCGTGGGAATGGCGAATGGAATCGGGGGGAAACAACGGAATCAAATACTTTGTCGATGAAACCCGGGGCAACCTTGGCCATGAATATCAGATGCTGGCCAAGTTAGAGCAGAAGCCCAGCAAGGGCTCTACCGGAGGATTCTACGCCGTCCTCACGCCAGCTGATCCTCCGCCGGTGCGGTTCTCCCCGAAGACCAACTCCTCCCGAATCCGGGTAGAGGCCAATAAGGTCACCCATTGGCTGAATGGCCAGAAAGTGTTAGAGTATATCTGCGGCAGCGAAGATGTCCTCTCCAACGTGGCTTCCAGTAAGTTCAAGAAGGTGGCGAAGTTTGGAGAGAAATTGACTGCCCGCCTCATGCTCACCGATCACGGCAGTGAATGTGGCTTCCGTAATCTCAAGATTCGCGAGCTCACGGCCGGCTCAAAATAGCCCTGAAGACCCTGAACGGCACCCGCGGGGCCACCAGCGCCCCTTGACAGGGACTTCCATGGGCCTCCTCGCTAACCGCACCCTACAGCACCCGGTCTCGAGCATCCTTATCCCCAGCGACTTCCAACCTCGATAATTACCAAGAAATTAGGCGTTTTTGGCGAAATTGGTCCAAGACAAAGGCCTCGTCTTTGAAACCCCTCCGCCCCGTTGCATTCCGGCTGCCAAAGGAGTCACGAAAACCCCTCCTATGGCCTCGAGAACCCTTGACCCTTGGGATGAAATAGCGAGACTTGTCCCCTGACACTTGGAAGGTGCTGGCTTCATGGGATATCCGTGAATCCAGCCCGATACACCGACTCCCTCCCACAAATGAACACCTTGTATTCTTGGGTCATCGCGACCCACGTAGCCGCCCTACTTTTTATCGCAAGCCCACCTGTTGACGCGCAGTTAGCAGCCTCCGGCACCCCGGGTGATCGCGCTGTCTACACCATCGGCGGTGGCGCCAGTATTGAGCCCGGACTGGGGAATTCAGTCGCGCATAATTTTGCCACCACCGCAGTCGACGATACTGCCGACAGTTTCGATCTCCAAGCAGGTGGCGCCGTCAACCTCACGGCTGGTCACCATCTGGTCATCTACGGTACCCGCTACCTCAACACTAATCCCGGAATTGCAACCCGTGCCGGCCTCGACAATACCATCCTGATCAATGGTTCGCCCATTTCCTACGGTGCGGCCTCGAGCTACTCCCGGGATGGCAACAACAACAACAATTTCGTCCGTGGCGGCTCGATCGTAGAGGTCGCCCAAGGTGACTCTGTAGGATTTGAATCGAAGCGCACTGATAACAACGCTCAACTAAGGATCGCTCAACAGGATGCTGACCTTCAACTTGTCAAACTCGACGACACCCTTAGTTACCTGCGCCTGAGCGCCAGTGCCAATGCTGCGAACCTGATCAGTAATACCTCAGCGGGCCCCTCCGCGGTCAGTTATGACGTACAGGACGAAATCGATGCTGGATTCACGCACGCCAGCGGCACCAGCGATATCACCCTCGACGAGGCGGGACGCTATCTCGTCTTCGCTAACACCGGCTTTCGGATCAGCGGCGGCAACCGCCACCGCCAGGCGATCACCCAGCGACTCGCCATCAATGGAACTCCCGTAGAGGACTCCTCCACGGTGGTCTACATTCGCTATTCTGGCTCAGGGGACGGTCTTGGCGGTCTTATGGTAACCGGGGCGAGCTCCGTTGGCACCATCATCCAAACCACTGCAGACAACAGCGTTCTGAATGTTGAAGTTCTTCGGGACAACAACCCAGCCACCACCAATACCGCGGTCGCACTTGAGGCTGCCCTGACCGGCCTGACCATTCTCAAGCTTCCTAACTACGGAGAGGTGATTCGCCTTTCTGGCCCCTCGCAGGAAATTAATGCTGCGCAAGGCAACCCCGAAACTCCTCTGAACCTCTCAGATGTCTCTCCAGTTTCAAACGCCTCCTTCAGCTACGACGCCGGATCCAGCGTTTCTCAGGTGACCGTGAATAAGGACGGGGACTACCTCTTCCTCGCCTCCCACTTCCTCGACGATTACGATACCCCTCCAGGCGAAGCCCGGACCATTACGCGACAGGGATTCCAGACCATCCCGAACGGAGGGACCGCTGGCAAAATTTCGTATGGTAATGGAGGAGCCTACCAGCGCGACCGCACGGCCGGCAACGGCGGCGACCGCGCCCGGGATTCCGGAGACTGGGCAGGCGCAGTCCTTCCCCTCAGCGCGGGTGACGCAGTAGAAACCACCACCGCCCGCTTCGGACTGAACAATTCCCTGATTGCGAATTCGATCGGCCTGCAGGCCCTCAATATCGGTAGTATTTCCTCCGCCCCGACCGCTCCCGTCGTGGAAGTGAACCTACCCCTCAATGCGGTAGTCAACTCCACAGGCACCCTCATCACCGAAGCCAGCCTTCGGACCATCCACATCAGCGATGGAGCTTCCGCCCTCTCCTACACTGTCGACACTGCGCCTGCGGGCGGAACACTCGCTCTGGGCGGAGCTGCCCTTGCCGCTGGTGACACCTTCACTCAGGCCGATATCAACGGAGAGCTGCTCTCCTTTGATGCGGGAGCCAACCCAACATCTGGGGGATTCGATTTCACAGTGCGAGACTCCAGCAGCAACGCGGTTTCAGGGTCCTTCACCATTAATGTGGGGGCTCAGACAGCCCTGAGCGCAGATGCGGGCTCTACCAACGAAGACACCTCAGCCTCCAATGCAGGAGCCTCTCTTCTGGATAATGACACCGGAAGCTCCCTTGCCGTCACCAACTTCGACGCCTCCAGCGCCAATGGCGCGGTGGTAACAGTCACTGCGGGTGGGGAATATACCTACGACCCTTCCGGGTCCAATGCCCTCCAGGGCCTCGATGATGGTGAGCAGATCGCTGACACCTTCACCTACACGGTCACAGACATTTTCAACCAGCAGACAACCGCCACCGTCACTATCACCGTCACTGGACTGAATGACGCCCCGGTCACAAGCAACGAGACCACATCCAGCGGGGAAACTCTCGCTACCAGCGGAAACCTGCTGAGCAATGACTCTGATGCAGACTCTGGCGATGCCCTCTCGGTCAGCTCTGTGGCTGGAGGAGCTCTCGGGACTCTTGTGACTCCCGAAGGCGCAACCCTCACCGTTAATGCGGATGGATCATTCACTTACGATCCCTCCACTTCTGCTTCCTTGAGCGCTCTCGCAGTCGGGGCCAGCACCTCCGAGACCATCGCATATGAGGTCACTGATGGAACGGCGACCTCTTCGGCATCTATTACCTTCACGACCTCCGGTGAAACTGGAGCCAGCCCTGATTTTGCAACCGTTGATGCGACCGGATCCAGTAGCGTGGTCATCGCAGCGCTCGCCAACGACAGCGTCGGCGGCGCCCTCGGAACCTCTACCGCAGGAGCACCCTTTGACCTCAATGCAAGTGATCCCGCGGCCGCAAACACCGATGGCAGCTGGAACAACAGCAACACTGCTTCGGGCAACTCCGTCACCATGGAGAATGCAGGATCGGGATCGATTCTACTCACCCCCCTGGACAACTCACCTCCCGGAATCACCCACGCCTATGACCTCTCGGGGACCGGAAGCGGCGGCCTCCTTGGAGATACCGACCAGACCACTGCCGCCAACCACCTTTACGGCGGCAACTTTAGCACCTCTTCTTTCTCGGTGGAAGCCCTCATCAGACCAGATGACCACGTGGGACCAGAGCCCATCTGGGGCTCCGGTGGAAACGGTACTGGCACTTCCCTGATTCTGATCGATGACCAGCTGATTCTGACCATCGGAAACGGCACTCTGGTTGCTCAAGCCATTGCCACGATCCCCGCCAATGGAATTGCCGGTGGAGATTACGTGCACGTGCTAGGCTCCTTTGACATCGCTACCGACATCCTGTCTCTCTACGTCAACGGAGTACTCGTAGACTCCCAAAGCGCGCTCAACATCCTGAACGGCCAAGCTGGCAATGTTGTCGACTGGTCCGGATCTGACGATGAGGGACTCGGCCGTTCGCAAGGGACAACCGGCGGAGACGTTAATGTCGCGCCCTTCCTCGGGGCCTTCGGCACCACTGATATTCCTGACTTCAATGAGGCCAACGACCGCTTCGATGGGGAGATCTCCATTGTAAGGGTCTACAACGGTGCTCTGAGTGCTGCCGAGGTGACCGCCAACCTCGACGCGATCTTCGGGGCACCTGCCGCTGCACAGGTGGGTAACATTGCCACCTTGGCTGGGGAAACCAACCTCGTTCCGGGAACCACTACCGTCACCCTGCCGTCCGGAGCTACCGTGGCCCTTGCAGCTGATGGCTCGCTCACCTACGACGCCAATGGCGCCTTTGACACCCTCGGAGTTGGCCTGAGTGTGGTCGACACCTTTACCTACAGTCTTGATACAAGCCTGAATGGCGCGACCACTGTCAGCGTGACGGTCAACGGGACCAACACGGACGCTCAGATTAATATTGCCGCTCTGCAAGCCAGTGTGACCGAAGGCAATGATACCTCATTTCGCGTCACCTCCAGCGTGCAGCTCACGGCAGATGTGGAAGCGAGTCTCAGCTACTCCGGTACGGCCCAGAATGGCAGTGACTTCAACGGAAGTGCTACTGTCACTCTGGCTAGCGGAAACGAGGAGTTTAATTTCAGCCTCTCCACCATCGCCGACTCTCTTTATGAGGGAGCAGAAACTTTCACTATCACCTTAGACAGCGTCAGTGGAGACGCTGTGGTTGGTGCAAGCCCATCGGCCTCTGTTGCAATCGACGACTCGGATAGTCCTCCGGTCCTTACAATCGCCACCCCGGCGGGCAATACCGAGGAAGGCTCTGCCGCAGACTTCACCGTCAGCGCTACCATCGCGTCCAGCGTTGCAGTGACCGTGGACATCGCTGCCAGCGGTGACGCTGGTCCCGAAGACTACTGCAATTCTGCCACTCAATTCACCATTCCGGCCGGCCAGACTGCCACCACCTTGAGCCTGATCGCACTGGATGATGCGGTGCAGGAGGGCAACGAAGCGCTCACAATCACAATCACGAACCCCAGCCTCGGCGCTATCGGCGCAGCCGATAACGCGACTGCAACCCTTGCGGATGGGTCTGCTGTGGTCGTCTTCAATGCTGATTTCGAAGGAATTGACGCTGCATCTACCCCCGGAGGCACCCTTCTCAACGGAGACGCGCCCGCTGCAGCAAACCTCGGAACTTCACCTGGTAGCTGGACCAATATTTTCACAGAAGATGCAGCCGGCAGCGACCCGGGCGTCTTCCTTGAGACCGGCGCCGACGTCAAAGGTGACGGCGTAGACTTCGCTCTTCTCCTTGACCGACCAAGCACTACCACAGACGTCACCGCGCGGTTCAACGGAGGCGTCGATCTCACCGGTTCAAACACCGGCGTGGTTTCCTTCGATCTCGCCACCCGACGGACCCAGGGCAACTCAATCGCAAAGAGCACCACGATCCTCGGTCTTGACGCCGCTGGCAACAAGTCCTTCGAACTTTTCCTCGATGCCAACAACAACGGTGCCAACCACGAGCAGCTCTTCCACGTTGCTGGTGATGGCACCTTGACACCCATCGGCAACGTAGAGGACTTCAACAACAGCGGAAATTTCAATGAGGACCGGATGTCCAACGTGCGGATCCTGCTCACTAACACAGGATACTGTGTGCAGATTGAGAAGTATCCTCTCGGAGCCAGCCCGGCACCAGATACCACTACCAGTGAACTGCCCTACGCCGGCAGTGCTGCCTCCATCACTCAGGTCATTTTCCGGGTCTCCGGAAGTACCAACACTGGAGTGAGCGGTGGTATTTTCCTTGATGACGTGCGCGCTACCGGAAATGCCCTCAGTCCTCAGGCCGCATGGCGACTGGCCTTCTTTGGGAGCACCGACAACTCTGGCAATGGCGCGGAAGACAATGACGCCAACGGCAACGGCCTCTCCAACTTCCTCGACTTCGCCTACGGCTTTGATCCAGTAGGCGTGAGTAGCGCTGCAAATACTCTTGAAGTGGCCAACCCCGGAGCCAATGGAACCATCACTCAACTGGGCGGCCTGACTTTCTGGCCCGACCCTGCCACTGGCGAGGTTTACATGCGCTACACCCGGAGGACCGATTACAGCGCCCTCGGGCTGGTCTTCACGGACCAGTTCAGCCGGGATCTGGGGACCTTCGAGAACGCGACCGAGGCTCCCACGGTGATTGCAACGGGCATAGGGGATGGAGGAGCGGCTATCGAAGCGGTGCAGCTCAAAATGCCCCTCGTTCTTCCTGATAGCGATGGTAAGGCCCGATTCGGCCGAAACTCGGTCCAATTTGCCCCCCAAATTGAGATCATCCTGCCTGTTGAAAGGTAATTCTCGACTCCAGACAAATTTCACCAACCTCTCAAACTAACTGATTTAATGAGACACGCGCTGACAAGCTTTCTGATTCTGGGACTAACCGCCATGGCACAGGGTGCAATCCTCTGGTTTCCCCGTCAGGACATACCAATACCGACAACCTTCGAGGGAGTCTCGGTAGATCTCGAAACCGGCAACACATCCGTCCTTGCTGCGGGCCTGTCGGGAGGTGACGCCAACTTCATCCTTGGAGGCGGCGCGGTCACCAACGATGCGGACCAAACCGCTGGTGTCCCAAGCTGGCAACCAGTGCGAACCGGAACCAGTAACGTGGACCCCCTACGTCAGCTAGGGATCGGTGATACGGTCAACAGCGCATCCACCGTGGCTACAGGATTTGGTGCCTCTGGTGACCCAAACCCCCACTTCCCTGAATTCACCCCGGACACCCCAGGCTATGTCGGCTTCTCTCTTGTCCTCGAAGACAACACCACGGCATACGGATGGATGAGGGTCACCCTTCAGGAAAACAACCAGTCTGGGGGCCTGATTCATGAGTGGGCTATTGAGGACAGCGGGGGTGCCATCACGGTAGGCGTTCCGGAGCCAAGCACATCCCTGCTGGCGATTCTGGCTCTCGGTGGAATCTTTCTCCGCAGGAGACGATAGGAGATTACGCGAGGCATTCAGACGAAAGTCGTCGCTGTCCGTTGCAGTAGATTGGGTTCTCCCGAGATAGCTTGCGCGACCAGTTGGTTGCATGCGGCAGTCTCATGCCTCGCCCTAACCAATAACCAGTTGGAGGTAATCGAAAATCTTAGGGGTTGATCCACCCCACCCTTGATGGAACGCTACGGTTTCTCTTCGAAGCTATCCCCAGCTCGAGGATCCGCCCCCCTCTCGCTCCTCGATAGACATCATGATGTCCCGTTTTCTCCCGCCGCTACCAGCACTGGCTATCCTTTCCGCGATCGGCGCCCTGCCGCTCCAAGCCGACCTCGTGGCCCACTACTCTTTTGATGAGAACATTCCCGACGACCCCACCGTCGTGGACTCCCTCGAAAGAAACAACGGAATCTTCATTAATGGTTCCAATGTCCTTCGAGGCGTTGCTTCCCCCGACCCCCTCTTGGGCACGGCCTGCGGATTCACACTCCAGAGTGGCGTCAACCTTGGAACAGGATCAGCAGTACGCCCTAGTGACCAGTTCACCATAAGCTGGTGGATGCGCCCGGATACTCTCGATTCATTCGATCGAATCTATGAAACCATGAGCGGAACCTCCAATGGAGCCAACGGTATCAGGATCGATCTCGGTGGAGCTCCAGGAAACAGTGTGAGGGTTCTTCTCCGCGACGGGAACGGGATAACTAGCACTACTCATACCCACTCGCTGGATCTCCGTAATGACGGCACGTGGTATTTTGTCGCAGTCCGATACGATTCCACCGCCGGGGATGGCTCCGCCCTGCAGGTGACCGTGATCGAGAGCGGCGAAGACCATTCACCCCAGGATATCAGCGCTGCTACCGAATCCCCCCTCTCCATTGGCACTGGCCCTATCGATCTCCACTCCAACGGCGCCTTTCTCGCAGCTGATGACGCGAATGCGTCCGGGTCGAACGATTTTGCGGGAGCCCTCGACGACTTTGCCTTCTTCCAGACCGGAGATATGCACGGAGTAGTCAGCGACGAGGATCTTTCCGAGATCTGCAAATCTGGTGCCCTGAGCATCTCTCCTGATACCGCACCGCCCGTTATCGAAACCTTTTCAGTAAGCCAATCCATAGTCGATGCCGGCTCGCCCATCGTTCTTTCCTGGAGTGTCATCAACGCTGAGAGTGTCCTTCTGACACCCGGAATCGGAGCAGTATCCGCAAGCGGTTCAAGACAAATTGTTCCAGCAGAGACTACGGTCTATACCCTCACTGCAACACGTGAGAACCGGACTACTGCTGCGAGTATCCAGATCACCGTCGATCAGCAGTTACTACCTCCGGTTATCAGCGAATTCATGGCCCGTAACCAGGAAAGTCTGGAGGACGGTGACGGAAACTATTCGGATTGGATTGAAATCCACAATCCCAACCTCATCCCAATGGACCTCGGAGGATACTCCCTGACAGATAATGCCGAGGATCCTTTCCGATGGTCATTTCCCTCCGGAACAAGCATTCCTGCGGGTGGCTATCTTATTGTCTTTGCCTCCCAACAGGAACGTGACGACTACGTTGATCCTGATGGCAATCTCCATTCCAATTTTTCTCTGAGGGCCGACGGAGAATACCTTGCTCTCGTTTCCCCAGTCTCAGGAAGCCCTGTCAGCGAATTCTCGCCCACCTACCCCGAGCAGCGGGAAGATCTCTCCTACGGCCCAGGCGGATTCTATGCAATCCCGACCCCGGGAGCTCCCAGTCAGGGGTCTGGCGTGATCGACTTCGTGGCAGATACCACCTTCAGTGTGGATCGCGGGTTCTATACCGATCCCTTCAACGTGGAAATCACCACCGCCACGCCAGATGCGGAGATCTATTACACCACTGACGGAACCGAACCATCACCTCGAAATGGCACTCTCTTCCTTGATCCAGTTCGTATCTCATCCACCACAGCCCTGCGCGCTGCGGCCTTTAAGGAAGGATACGAGCCGACCAACGTGGATACCCAGACCTACCTATTTCTAGAAGATATCCTGCGGCAACCACAAAGCATCACCGGTTATCCGGACACGTGGGCGAACAAACCTGCCCATTATCAGATGGATCCCGATATTGTCACCCATCCAGTCTACGGCCCTGAGATGGAGGAAGCGCTGATGGCCTTCCCCACTCTTTCCATTGCGATCGACCCTGCCCACATGTTTGGAAGAGCCGGAATCTATCAGAACCCCCAGAGCGAAGGCCGCTCGTGGGAACGCCCTGTTTCAGCGGAGCTTATCAGCGCTGACGGATCCGAACCAGGTTTTCAAATCGATGCCGGGATGAGGCTTCAAGGAGGAAGCAGCCGTAACCCTGATATTCCCAAACATAGCCTCAGCCTTCGCTTCCGCAGGGACTACGGTGCCGGAAAATTACAATATCCACTCTTTCGCGATGCACCCTTCGGGGATACCGCCGTAGAGGAATTTGATTTCCTGCAGCTAAGAGCAGGATTCAATTTTGCCTGGACGCATCGCCACTACTACCAGGCACGACACGCTCAGTACAATCGTGATCAGTGGGTGAATGACCTCTATCTAGCGATGGGGCAACCAGGTACTCATGGGCGCTGGGTTCACCTCTACCTTAACGGTCTTTACTGGGGCCTCTATCATGTCCATGAGCGACCAGATGGGGATTTCATGTCCTCATATTTCGGGGGCGAAAGCGACGACTATGACGCCCTGAGTTCCGGGCAACCTAAAAGCGGAGACACCACTGCGTGGAATACCATGATGTCCATCGCGAGGGGCAATATCACAAGCCCCTCACAATATGCCGCGATCCAGGAGTATCTCGATATCGACTCGCTCATCGATTACATGCTCCTTAATTTTTTTGTGGGAAACACCGACTGGGACGGACACAACTGGCGCGCAGCCCGAAAGCGGGAAACTGGTGCCGGCTACCTGATGCTCCCATGGGATTCTGAATTTGCTCTTTCTCCAAATGGCCCCGGGGTCATTAACAATCCCCAACCACTCTCAAATGCCCTGAACATCAATGTCACCGGCAGGGATGGCACCGGGCGCCCCAGCGGCCTTCATCAGGATCTCTCCGCCAATGCGGAATACAGGATGCGCTTTGCCGACAGAGTGCATCGTCATCTCTTCAATGATGGAGCCCTCTCCCCGGCAATCGCAGGATCCCTCTGGCGGGCACGCTCGGATCTCATGGATCAGGCCGTTGTAGCTGAGTCCGCCCGGTGGGGGGACTTCCGCTATGATACCGACTCCGGTCGCTGGCAGCCTGGCGACTTTGCCCGTTACACCCCCAACCAGCATTATCGTCAGGATCAGGCATGGATTCTTCGTAGCTATATTCCTCAGCGGGGCGCAGTCCTTCTAGAGCAACTCCGAAGCCGTAACCTGTACCCCCTCACTGAGGCCCCTCGCTTCCGCCAGCATGGAGGAAGCGTTGCGGTGGGGCAGGCTCTCGCGATCAGCAACCCGAACCCGGCGGGTGTTGTCTATTATACCATGGACGGCTCCGACCCTCGTGACCCTGCCGCGGGACAGAATGGTGTATCCGCAAGCGCAATTCGATATACGCGGCCGCCGGTATTCAATGAAAGCGCCCTGCTTCGGGCCCGCGTCCTTAGTGGAGGGGAGTGGTCAGCCATGAACGAAGCGACCTTCTTTGCAGGAGACCTCGCAGAACCTTCCAATCTGACCGTTTCGGAATTGATGTACAATCCCCCAGGATCCTCCGAGGACC
The DNA here is from genome assembly GCA_002420305.1 of Akkermansiaceae bacterium UBA5689. GTDB lineage: Bacteria > Verrucomicrobiota > Verrucomicrobiia > Verrucomicrobiales > Akkermansiaceae > Roseibacillus_B. Next base: position 24,526 of record DIHT01000130.1, read on the forward strand.
TTGAATTCATCGAACTGGTCAATCTCTCTAGGACCGACACCATTGAGCTTGGAGGTGCGACATTTACCGAGGGCATGCAATTTTCCTTTCCTATCAACACCCGCCTGGCTCCAGGCGGCCGCCTTCTTCTGGTTTCTGATGAGGAGGCTTTCGTCTCTCATTACGGACCGGGGTTGCCCGTGGTCGGACAATACGACGGGCTACTCGATAATAGTGGAGAGCAGCTCGTAATCGAAAATTCTACCGGAAATGTGATCCTCAATTTCACCTATAATGACGGATCCGAATGGCCATCCGGATCCGACGGGGAGGGATACAGTCTCGTCAGTCGAGATTCCGATCTGAGTGACGCTCTGAGCTGGCGGGATAGCGACGAGCGTATGGGTAACCCCGGAGAAAGTGATAACACGCGTTTCTCTGGCCTTCCCTCTACAGATGAAGATGGAGACGGTGTTGAAGCCCTCCTTGAGTATGCAACCGGGGGTGACGATCGCTCACCGGGAGATGATCTAGCTACCCCAGTGCTATCCATATCTCGCGATGGACCTCTTGAGATCATGATAAACCTTAACCTCAGCGCATCTGACATCGACATCAGTCTCGAGCAAACATCTGATCTCGTCACTTGGGAACCTCTTGTGGGATTCGAGCGAATTGCAATTATCCGGGATCAGGCGAAAGCCATCGCTCGCATCGTCTACAGGGCAACAACCCCACAGGAATCCTCCACGAAATTCCTTCGATTGCGGGCCATTCTCCGCTAGAAGCGGCAACATGGCCGCTCCACCGGAAAGAGCATCTACTCAAATGATTCCCACACTCTCGACGAGAGCACCCTCTTCCTGTCAGGCCCGCTAGCGGACCTGACAGGGTTTAAGAATGAGGATTACTCTGCTGCAGGCACCGTGACCTGCAGGCGGTAGATCTTCCGTGCGGCATCTCCTGTGACATCTACCACTACATTCGTGGCACCATCCTGCACGGCAGTGAAGGTGTCTGCAGCGGGGGCTTCAGGAAGCCCACTGCTCGAAGAGAGAACGTCATACGTCCGCCCCGCCAGAATCGGTCCGTAAGTAATTTCGACCTGGCCAACGCCAACAGGAACAATCTCGAAGAGAGGTCGCTCCGCACCATCGTTGGCTCTTGTTCCCATGAGATACTCGGAAAGAGCGTCCCAACTGTCATTGTCGTTATCACTTCCAGAATCCGCTGGGTCGTTGGGGTCGAGCCCATTGGCTAATTCGTAACTGTCAGGAATCCCGTCACCGTCAGCATCGCCAACGATCACTACCCCGGCAGAAAGTGTGATCAAACCTGTGAGTGGACCACCACCATCCTCATCGCCATCGTCAACCGTCACCTCAATCGTCACCGGCGAACTGCCGTTGGGGAGGAACTCAACGGCTGCGAGGGCTGCATTTACTTCCCGTACTGCTCCTGTGATGCTCCAGACTCCGGTCACCGCATCATAAACCACTCCTGTTGGTTCAGTGAGGTCTCCCTCCCCTGGAGTCAGGCTTAGGGTGGCTGTAACCTCTTCAGGAGAGCTGGAAGCCAGAATGGCGAACGGGCTGGCATCGGGTGCATGCCAGAGCCGGGCACGGCTCACGGTTCCCTCCATCGGGAAGGAGCCAACGTCATCAAAGATTCCCTCGGGGTCAGTTCCCAGTCCCCCACGGCCTCCATCAATATTCTGTCCTACCCGGATTGTATCGTCTCCACTCCAGTTCCCTCGGGTTCCTCGACCAGTGAGCTCGACCGTTGTCTGGCCAAAACCATTCACGGAAAATGTAATCGTATCGAGGCTGGATACCAGTGCCAGCTGGACAGGTTCATCAAGACTCACTGGCGCAACTGTCAGGGGCACCGAGATGTTCCCGTCAGTCCAGTCCGTATCAGCAAGCCCAGAGGGAAGGTCTCCCGGGGCAGATGACATCTTGCTGACAAAGTGCGGAATTCCATCGATCAAATAAACTCCACTACCGTTGCTGGTTCCTCCAATCTCCGCGACACGCACTGTTCCGAAATCGTCAAAGCCAGAAGGCTGAAACGTGAGATCCATCGCAAATCCAGCATCGGTATCCGGGTCTGGAGCAAGGAGAAGCGAATCTTCATGAACCGCCGGATAATCATACTGAGCCACCTGTGCGGTTGTTACTACTGAGTCGTTCGGGTCAGTAATCTGGATGTCTCCAAGAGCAACTGGGCCCACCTCGTATTGAATATTCTGCACGAGGTTCGTTGCCGTTGGCGCCAGCTGAGGAATATACAGGACAGATGAGTCCACCGCGATACTAGCCTCGGTCAGCGCTCCACCTGCGGCTGCATTTGCCGCGCCCTGAGCGACCGAGACAATGACCAGTCCTCCACTGCTCATCCCGGTAACCGAGACGATATAAGTCTCTCCAGTCCCGCTTACACTTGCAACAAGGTTACCCGTATCGGTGCTTCCCGAGAGGTCAATGTCGTCTTCCGCAAAACCTGTGACAGCCTCGCTGAAGGAGACCTCAAATTCTATTGTAGAGCCTCCAGTGGGGTCGTCCTGCCCTACGGCCTGATTGATCGTCACCGTAGGTCCCTCGTTTACATAAAATAGGAGGTTATGGGTAGCCGCCTTAGGCCCTCCCGGTCCACTACTTCCCCCATCGTCAATGGTAAAGGAAATCGCGGCATTTCCTCCTAGAACACCATCCGTTGTTGAGACCACTCCGGCCGCCAGGCTGGCGTTAATCTCGTCGAGAGTTCCCACAAGGACAAGGGAGGCAGATCCGCTACCGGTAACAACCGCGGGACCACTTGCCGCAAAAGTCACGGGCGCATCTCCCGCGCTCTGGAAGGTCGCAGTCAGCTGACCCTGTCCAGCATCGGCATCAGTAACCTGTAGACCGGTGAGACTGATATCCGTGGCGATGAAGCTTGCAGCAAGGGAGCTGGATTCTCCATCCCTTAACGCCTCTCCATTAAGGCTGATACTTGGGGCCCCATTCCCGGGCACTCCACCCACGGTCAGATCGTCAACGATGATTCCGCTACTTTCCACATCGGTCAGACTCGCACTAAGGCTGAAGAGAATCGCACTGATCTGGGTGGCGTTTCCTGCATAAGGCAGAACGTCACTGACAGAATCAATGATGCCCTCGATAGGCCAGCGATCAATCGCGACCTGATAACCCTCCGAGGTCAGGGAGAGAATCAAACGGCTTTGCTCGGACTCCTCCTCAATGGAACCCGTGTTGTCGAAGTCTGCAGGGCGACCGAGAGGAGTGAGCTCACCTTCGGAGCTGACATGATGCAGCTGCTCGTTATTCGGTCCGCTGTTGTTCCCGCTGACGTAGAGCTCGAAGGACTTCTCGCCAGCATCATCAAGACCAATTATCCTCCAACTCTTGGCCTCGCTAGTATTCTGGGTCCGACGATTTCCAAGATCCATCGAGATGAAGGCCGCGTTGTTTGCAGAGATGTCGGCGGGAGCCGCGAGACGGGCGGTAATGTCACCCTCCCCCGGCAAGGGCCGGTCCAGCACCAGAGCCTCATCAACTCCGTCTCCCTTCGAATCATCAACCTCGAGATAAATTCCTGGAATATCCCCGGAGACATTCTGCTCCGGGATATCCTCCCATGAGCCCACCGCAGTACCTAAATTTGCAGCGAATGGAGCATCGGATCCTACTTTCGTCAAATTTGGAGTTCCGGGGTCCCCGAAGGGATCCACGTTCTCAAAGTCGGCAAAGAAGAGGAGCGTGCCTGCACCATCCGTAATCTCACTGGATGCCGAGGAGCTTCCCCCGATGGTTCCTGTGTCAACTGCCTCTAACCCTACTGTCACGGTTTCAGAAATTTCTGGAAGCCCATCGTCGAAGGGAAGGAGACTAATGCTCACAGACTGATTGCCGCCCGGAATTACCAGAGAGGTCTCACCGAAAAAGTCTTCTCCGTTCACTGCAGTCCCTGAGTAATTCAATGTCACAGAGCGATCCGCCTGAGAGACCACATCTGGAGACACTGTGAATTCAAGAGTGGTTCCTTCCGCTCCCTCGACCTGATTAGCCGCGATGGAAAACTCAGGCTCCGGGTCACCGTCATTGAGGAGAATCTCGGTGACTGATGAGGCCCCCACTACAGCATTCCCATTCACACTCTCAACGGAAACGATGATGTTCTCAAGATCCTCGTAGAGATTATCAGTCAACGTGTTGATCGCCACTTCCGCAGAGCTTGCTCCGTCAGGAATCTCAACTGTGGTTACCGCTGAAAAGTCAGCGCCCAAAGTAGACAGGCCACTGAAACTAAGCTCCACGCTGACAGCACCAGCAACCGCCGCACTTGATTCAAGGGAAAGCGTGATCGCCTCTCCCTCTCCCACACTCTCTGGGCCTCCTGAAATCGAAATTTGAGGATCGGGGTTCGTTCCCTCCACATCAACATTTACGGTGACGACTCCGTTAGTCGTAGTGTTGAGGGTGTAGGTGAAAGAGTCACGGGCTGAAAGACCAACCCCGACATATCCAAAAGCTCCGTTCGGATCGTAAGTGAGGCTTCCATCGGCCTCAAGGGTCACGGTGGCGCCCGAAGGCAGGGCTACAGCACTACCCACCACAGGAGCGCCAGATCCTGCGAGATCTGCCAGATCGGCAGAAGTAGCGGGAATTCCGGCCCCGAAGATCGCCTCATAGTTGGCGTTGATCTGGCTTGCCGAAAGGACGCTGGAATAGACCCGGACAATGGCCAGCTCCCCATCGTAACGGTCATTGGCATCGTTAAAGTCGGGAATATCTACTGTCCCATTAGAGCCAAGGTAGGGTGCTATGTTGATGTCCCCCCCGGTGGTTCCCGCCGAGCGGCCGATTCCTTCATCGTCCGTGCCGGACCAGTCGACAATATTGGCTGCGTTCCCTGTCGTGATATTGATCGCATTCCCCTGGGAAACGAGAATCCCGTTCACGTAAAGCGAAGCGACATCCGAGACTATGTCAAACGTTCCGATCACCTGGGCGTAATCTCCGCCAGCAATCGCATTCGAGGGGATGGCGGCAACCGCCTGCGCAACTAGCGCATTGTTTCCAATGGTGAAGATCAGCTGATCGTCAATCAGGACGAGAGAGGATCCGGTTCCATTTCCTCCCGCACCCCAGATCGGCTCCGGTCCAACGTGATCATCGGGACGAAGAGCGACTTCCACCGAGAAGGAACCCGCACTGATGTTTCCTCCATAAAGATTGTTTGCGTCATCAGGGGCAAGAATCAGGTCGCCACTACCACTCCCGGAGAGATCATAAGCCGCTGTAATTCCCACCGGAGCGCTCTGCGGAGTGATCAGCACAGAGGCTGTTCCAGCTCCCTCCATGGTAAGGGCACCCCCACCGGAACCCGTGTTCGCCCAATTCGAGTTCGTGTTGGCAGCACCAGCCGCGTTCAAATTAAGGGCGGCACCTGGGGTTGCCGTCCCTGCGGCTCCCCCCACCGAATCGTTTTCAAGTATATCGATGGTGATACTACTCTCCGCGCTGGTGGAGCCATAGTCCATGGTAGGCAGGCTGGCACCACCGGAAGTAATCGTCACAACTCCCGAAACCGTGCCAGTTCCATCAAAGACGTCGTAGATAAAACTTTCGGAGAGGGTGACACCGGGAGCCAGGCTCAGGAGAATAGCTGAGGTACTGGGGTCGTAGTCAAAGGTTCCATCTGAGGAAACGCTGACCGTAGCACCAAACTGGGACGTAAACACCAGAGGCACGAGACTGAAATTAAAGACGTCATCGGATACCGCCCCTCCCCCGCCAAAGACCTGCTGGGTTGCCTCACTGATGGAAAGAAGATCGGAAGCATCTACATCAGACTCGTTGGAAAGCAGGTTGAGACTACTCCCAGAACCGTTAATGCTGACGACACTCTCGTTTGTCACGAGAGAATTATCGTTAGTTCCCGTAACAAACACTGTGACCGTCCCGACGAAGGTCGCGCCTTGGAAATCCGCTGCCGTGTAGCTGAAACTGTCGCTCAGGGTCTCCCCGATCGCGAGAGCCTGAAGAGCCGCAGCAGCACCTGGAGCATAAGTAAACGTCCCATCTTGGCTCACGGTAACCGTAGCCCCTTGCGCACTCAGGAAGTCGTGGCCTACTACCGTGAGATTCGTTCCCACATCGTTGGCAAGCATGCTGGTAGCGCCCTGATCAAGGGTAGATATTGCCGTATCCTCGTCGGTAGTTGCGGAGTCTGCAGCGAGAGTGGTCGAAATACCCACATTAACAACAAAGGTCCCTGCGTCAGGTCTTACTCCTCCGTCTGCCACGCTGAATTCAAAGCCGCCGGTCTGCGCCGAGGCTGCTGCATCGAATGTCAGCAAACCACTATTAACATCTTCCTGAGTGAAGGAGGCCCCTTGGGAAACCGGGACTCCTCCAAGCTGAAGCGTTCCACCTGTCACTGCCCCCGTGACGGTGTAAACCAGCGCCTCTGGTCCGGTGTTTGCATCGGAGGTCAGGAGATCGCTCTCCCCGCTGATCACATTCCCCAGTGATTCCACAAGAATATTGAAAGGTCCGTTCAGACTGATCTGTGGGTCGAGAGGAGGCGCTGATATACTTCCAATGTTAAGCGCCTGAAACCCAACTGTATTCGCATTGAAAGCCGCGGGATTTCCCCCGTAGCGGGCCGAAGTGGTCTCCACTGCATCCCCAGCGCTGAGGGGCAAGATGGCCCCTGCCCAGCTGCCGGAGTCCCGGGCACGGTCTCCACCCGCGTCATCATCCCGGTTATAGGCTCCACCGTTTCCGTAGGGAATTTTTCCCGCCACTCCACCGCTGGGAATGGTTTGGAATCCCTGCCGGAAGATCGTTCTGACGCTCGTCCCAGCCGTGTTGAAGTTATCGGCAAAGTGTGAGGCAAGAAAAAGGTAGTCACCATCGAGGTTTACCGTGACCTGAGAGCTGTTGACGGCAGGGTCGTAGCCAAAAGAGGGATTCGAAACCGGCAGCCCGCCCGCCAGACTGAGCGGAGTCTCAGGGTCACCCTGGTTGAAATTGATATTCTGAGAAGGGCCGGAAAGAGAGAGGTAATCCCCATAGGCCGGCAGTTTGAGAATCGTAATTCCACTGCGAGCAGCCTCCAAGGCCACGGCCGTATTAGTGGCCCCAACATCGTTATCTCGAAGGAGCTCAACCTCCAGAACAGAATTGGCAGACTCGGTTTCGACGATCATTCCCAATGAGGTGGAACCATACTCCAGCAGTCCACCGAGGCTATCAGCGCTGCCCGCATAGCGCACATAGACCACCGTCGAAGAATCCTCAACCGGACTTCCATCCAGAGTCAGTCGCTGTGTGATCGCCTGCCGGTGACGATTGCCACCACTGATACGCACACCTGTGTTCGCGAAGACGAGGTAGCGCCCGGGAGTGTTCAGAGTAATCTGACTCTCTCCCTCGTTGTGGCCGAAGGCCGGATCCAGCTCATCCTGAATGTCGTAGGGCACCGCAGCTGGCCCCGCAGAGGCGCTACTCATGAAGTTCTGAAAATCGAAGAGAACTCCAAGCCGCGCATAGCTGAGATTATCGTCGAGCTTTACCAATTGGAGATCCGCATCTTGCTGAATGATAGTTTGTGCATTGTTATCCGTTCTCTGCGACTGGATCTCAAGCGTATCACCCTGCACTACTTCCACGATCGCGCCACCCCTGACGAAGTGATTATTATTCGTTCCATCTCTCGTGTAGGTAGAGCTCGATCCGTAAACGAGAGTGTCGGTCCCATTAATGACAATCGTATTGTCTAGCCCAGATCTGGTGCCGCCCGCTCCGTTGATGTAGCGGCTTCCATAAAGCACGAGGTGATGGCCCTCGGTCAGGCCGACCAAGCCTCCTGCCTGCAGTTCGAAACTGTCCGCAGTGTCATCAACTGTCACCGCGTCAAATCCATGGATGACGCTGGTCCCGATACCAGAGGCCAAAGTAGCTCCAGTGCCCAGGGTGTAGACTGCTCGATCTCCCGGCGTACCAGAATCTGCTAGTTGGGCATTCAGGGATGTCACAGATAACACGAGCAAGGAAGTCGCGATCAGTACATTCAGTGCCTGTCGAAGGCTTTGATTAAGCTGCATTGTATTGGTAGGTTTGAGTAGAGATCTGCACTGGAAGGTCGATTTTCGAAAGATCAACAGGCGGCGTGCGTATTAATGTGCTTGGAGTCTTTCAGGACACTAAAAAAGCGAATATACTGCAAGCAAAGGTTCCGCGCCAAAACGGTCCTCTCCAAGAGCTCTTGAAAGTTACTAACTACTAACTTTCAACTGATTGTATCAAAGCCCGAAAGCCCAATTCAACGGGCCGATTTCCAACGGGCCGATCTCTTCAGAAATCCATGGCCCTGACTATACCTCTTCGGCAGCAAGCCAGCGGAATTGAACAATACGGAAGCGGCGCCCGAAATTCCGGTTCGCTTCATTCAAAAGCTCCGCCTGCTTCCGGTGGGCCGGGTCTGCTCTTTCTCCATTGGCTTCTAGATATTCTGGAACCCGCTGCACTACCGCCTCACACCAGGCCCGCGCACGCACCGCACCATTCTGATCAAGGGAATCGCCATACGCCCGAACCACGAACGTGTCCCCACGAGGAGTCAACTGAGCCCCAAGACTACGCAGAATGTCTGCCTGATCCACATAGGCCGAACTGCCATACGCCACCGGACCCTCTAGTGCCTCCGGAAATGCAGGGTCCATTCGGCTGACCTCTTCCTGAGAGAAGCTTCTGACTGGCCCGCGAAATCCCTCATTGATGCTGACGTCCGGGTCATCGATGGCAGCCTGGAGAGCCCCCTTCACACTTAGCTGGCGGTCACCTCCATCCAATCTTCGATTCACGAACTCAGACAGTGACAGGAATGGCCCCCGGGCCTTCACCTGCCTGACCATGGCCTCTGCGAGAGAATCCACTTCTTCATCCGTTAGAGACCTCCACGAGGTCCACTGCTCAACCTCGATCGGATCGGCCGGACTTCCTTCGAATGCCTCACCATTGGCCACGCTGGTGGCCGCAACCATCGAGCCATCAGAGCTCTCCGGCGTGATTGGGGCATTGGGTTCGAGGGACTCCTCCAGCCCGAGAGTTGCCACCGCTTTGCCCCTCAAACTCGAAAACACCGCACGCCAGGCATCGACCGACGTAGAATTGACATTGAAGGGGCCTTTGACCAGCAGATGAGACGCCATCGTTTCCGCCCGCTCCAATGCTGCGTCATCATCTCCAAAGAGATCCCCAAGCGAATTTTCCGTAAGTCCCTCACGATATGGCACGATGCGACGGTTCGGAAGTTGTCCGGATCCGAAGAATACTCTCCGGGCAAGTTGCTCAGCCGTGATCTTCTGATCCCGACCGTAGACGTCGACGAGACGGGGTGCGATTGACGAGAAAAAGTAATCATCCCAGAGCGCCTTGTTTGCGAGATAGGAGTGGTCGACCATGGGTATATTTTTGGGTCCGACTGATTGGCTGTATTGACGAGTCCACGATCCAACAGCATCGGCCGGTCCGAGATACGGGTGGGCATAGGAATTTCCAATCGCCTGAACCATGTGCGGAAACAGCCCATTGGCTCCAGTAGCGGTGGTGTACTGGTAACTGACTCGCGTCTCTCCTGCCCCCGGACCCAGATGTTCGTTCGCGAGACTGTATCCGCCAAGACGCGCGTGACTCAGGGCTCCAATCGAGTGGAGCGGGGTTAGAGGCACCTCCTGCTGCACAATGTGGGTGGTGCCGTATTCCGCCGAATAGCCCCCGCCGTAATACGAATTCACATTGTTGGGATCGACCTGCACTGCCGCCTCAAGCACCGAGTTGATATCCTGCACCCACCAGTTCCATCCATGATGGTAAAAGGAATCATAGTCTTCACGGTCGACGAACGGGCACGCCACGATCGGCGTGGAGTGAAGAAATGGTCGGGATGCGAAACGACGCCCGTGAGCATCGCCTGCGGTAGTGTGATATACCTCACATCCGGCGGTGAGACTCACAAGAAGGAAGGGGCGAGTCTGCCCAACGATCTCACGGCCCGAGATCGGTGGAAACTCAATTTCATCCCGTTGTCCGGGGAAACCTTTCCGCATCAATTCACGATGAAAATCAATTGCGGCCTGACTCTCTCTTCCTCCTGGGCCGCGCTCGTGCATCCGGGAGATCATCTGGAATTGCCGACGCATCCACTTATTATCACCCGCACCACCTTCGCCCTGTCTCACGACGCTGGATTGCCGGAAGAAAAACTGTAATGCAGCCCCATTCGCAAGATCGACGTTTTCAGCAGCGGAGACACTAAAGGAAATCTGATCGTTCGCATCAAAGCTAAGCGCTCCACCTATTCCATCATCGTTGTTCCCCAACGGGCTATCTCTTTCCTGCTCCACATGGATAGGATCCTGATTCCGATCGGAACGAGGAAGCTCGAGCCAGTTCGTCGGGTCCCACCCCGGATCCACTTCACGGATCGGACGATACTGATTCGTATCTTCGATCTGAGCTCCGCCCTCAGGCCCACTCGTTTGGCGCAGGGAGAATACCCGTACCTCTCCCGGAGAGAATACGATAGGCTTCTGCCCCCCTACGAACAATTCGAACCCGGTATGCCTGTCCCCGTTACCCGCACGAAACACTCCGCCACCATAGCGATCCCGGTTCGTAATCCAGGAGAGGGAAGTAGGCCGGGCGGACTCATATGATCCATTCGCACCAACCTTTTTCCAGCGCAGGGCAATCGGTAGATTGAAAAACCGAATCTGGGTCGAACGATCCGGACCATGATTTAGCACGAGAGGCACGTTGTAGGGGTTCCAGAGGGTCACCGCAGGAGTAATTCCGATGTGCACCTTGTATCGGCTCTGATTGGGATCGTTGCGCGCGGGGCGTTGGCGCTGCGTCCCAATATAACTCAGCAGAAACTGAACCTTTACCGGAACCGGCATCCGGTAGAGATTGGTATATTCCCTCTTGAACTTGGACCCTGGAGTAAAATCTGGATTGTTGATCTGGAGCAGGTTACGCCCGAGAGGGTTCCGCGCCCTGCTTCCATCGTAATCAACCTGTTCGCGGTAAAGCTGATAATAAGCAGCAAGATCCTGCAGTGGAACCCGGTCCGAATTTCTCCCAAATCGATACAACATGAAGTCGTCACGCTGCTCTCGAAGCAGGATCGGCCTCTCAAGGAGGGCATTCAAATCCCGCTTCAAGCCGCCTTCTCTGACGTCGGCAAGCACTCCATGGGAATAGGGGGTGACATCATGGAATGCTTTTCTCACTCCTCGTAAATCCTCGGTGGGCAACTCAAGAGAGCGCCGGGTGTGAATGCGCCGTAGATCAGCCTGATCCGTGAGGTCCTCAAGCACATCGATCGAGTCATGTCCTGTCGACCCGGCGCTCATCGCCCTTGCTATCCAATCAGGCTTTTGGAGCTCCCCTCCAGCATCGAATGCATCGGGCAGAATTCTCGCTTTTGTCGACTCATCAGCAACCCACCAACCGTAGCGCCCGTCGGGACTTGATCCACTGCCAGCCTGCGAACGAATTCCCAGTAATCCCCCCGAAACAAGATCCGTGTCAGGAGAGTCCTCACCAGCACTACCTCGGCCCATCAAGATCACTCCATTGCTATCTGCATCGGGAATCGCTTCACCGCGAAGAGGTAAATTACGAGCCGTTGCGAGTGCCTCCCTCTGTTCCCGACTCAGTGAAACAAGCCATGAGCGAAAGTGGTCTCCGCGGTTTTCCTCATACGAGGGAGCCAACCCACTATTCGATGCACCTGCGATGGTCCGGTGCTCGCTTGGTTCATCACCCCCAAAACTTTCTGATCCTGCGGACCACGCATCCCATACGCCCGTCCAGTATGGATGGGCCACCCCCTCAGCGTCCGCCGAACCCGATGAAGTATCGAGAATCGAGGCCGAAGCTGAAATCCGCTGATCGGGACCCATTTGACGCTGAAGCTCTCCGACCGCTAGCATCAGGGCAAGTCGAGCGTTTGCCTGTGCCTCGGACTGGGCGTCAAGAGCACCAGTGGAACGCAATGTCACAGAGGATAAGCTTAGGAGACCTATCGCAATCACCGCCAGGAGGGCGAGCACCGCCACCGTCGCCACGAGAGAAAACCCCTTCTTTCCTGCGGTCCTCCTCAATGGAGGCCGCGATGTGGTGCTCAGATTCATAAGGAGAGGGCCTCTGCGTTTATGCCTAAATCCGCTCACTCATTAATGTGACCCATGGTAAACACATTGTCAATGCGCATCTCGTCACGCCTGCGACAAATCAGGGACATTTAAAAGAGCTCCAGAGATTCTGTGACCGGCATTGACGAAGTGGGACAGACCGGGCGATATAGGCACTCATGTTCGCGAAGCGACTCTCCTTGCTATCAGGCTTTCTTGGCGCCGCTGCCGGTTGGTGCCTCGTCGCCTCCCCCTCCGGGGCCGAGGAAATCTCAGTCAGCTGTCTCTCTTTCCCCAAGAAGGCCCCTACTTCGATCGAGTTGCTCGTCGGGCCGGGCAAGACGATCCCCATCATCCTCCAGAGCCACACCCTTACCGAGCCGGTGAAAGTTCCCAGACTCCAATCATGGAGATTCGGGAAAAGCGGAACAAATGCAGCGGGTGAATTCGCCTTCAAGACCTACGGACAGGTTAAACCCGGAGCAGCAAGGAACCAGCTTCTCGTGATTGTCGTCAAAGGATCCAGTCCAGCCGCTGGGCTTAATATTTTGTCCTTGGACGGGAGTCAGAAGTCATTCGGCCCCTCTCAGATGCTGTTTGTCAATCTCGCCCGGGAGCAGGTGGCAGGATTAGTGGGAGGTAAACAATTTCGACTCAACACCGGGAAGCATACAATCATCAAGCCTCAGGCCGACCGGGGCAACAATCTCTGTTTTGCGTCGTTGAAGTATAAACGGGCCACCAAATGGCGCACGTTCTTCTCCACTAACTGGCCGACTCTACAGAACGCCCGTGGCCTCGTATTCCTCTATAACGATCCTAGATCACAGTCCGTCAAAATGCACTCCGTCGTTGACTCTTTAGTAAGAGTCCCAGTTCCCGAGCCGTAACCGAAACCAAGCAGGAGGTGTTCATCAAGCTCGGATGCCTCACCACTGGCCCCAATACTCAGACAAATGAAATCGCTCCTCTACCGCCTCGCTGCCGGACTCCTCCTTTTGATCCCCTTTTCCCCGCTCTACGCCGATGACCATGAGAAGCTCAAGGTCCTTTATATGGGAGGCCGTGGGCATGACTCTCCCGGCTACGAAAAATTCCTGACCGCCTTCCTGGCCGATCAGGGGGGATTTGACCTTGTGATCAGCAATAAGCTGGATGACCTCAGAACCGGGACCATCGATAAGTATGATGTGGTCCTCTTTTTCGGGTCCGGCGGCGATTTCACCGATCCCGCTCAGGAAAAGGGATTTGAGGATTACCTAAAGAACGGAGGAGGAGTCGTGGGCATTCATGCTACTGACGCCTTCAAGAAGTCCGATGTCTACTGGAAGATCTTTGGGGGTCAGTTTATTGGCCATGGAGGCGGCACCTTCCCTATCGAGTTCACTGATACCACACACCCTATCACGAAGGGGATGAAAGGCTTCGAGATCACTGATGAGTCGTATCGGGACAAATTCCACCCGGCAACGATTGACAAACTACACCACCTCGGCCGCATCAACCGAGGCAACGAGAAGCATTCCATGATCTGGATCCACGAATACGGCAAAGGCCGACTCTTCAGCACCGGCCTGGGGCACGACGAGAAAGCCTGGTCCAATCCGGCCCTACAGAAGCTGACGCTTCGGGCCCTGCGCTGGGTAGCCCGTAAGCCGATCAAGGATCCAAAGTGAGGAACTCGCCCCCTAATCCCGGGCCATCCTTCGTTCCCGGCGCCAGGCCGGATAGTCCGCAGCGAGAAGTCCCGCGGGCCAGCGACCCCCGATCCACCCATGGCCTATCCGGTGGGAATGACTCAATTCTGCGAGAGAGTACTTCACGACCCCCTGCTCAATAAACATCGGCCTGTTAGTTCCGATTTCATAGTAACGCGCCCACACTGGCTCGGCCTCCGGGTCTTTGACGAGCCTTCGATCCTTTCCTCCAGGCAGTGAGGCATCAGCTACCGTGACAACCCGCACCCCGTTGACGGCGGCCTGCCGAAACCAGTGCACTGCACCTTCCACAGCTTCGACGACCTCCGGCGAAGGACTCTTAATCGACATGAGGTAGCGAACAACCCCGACACTCTCCGCGCCAGAAATCGAGGGCAACTCGGAAATTCTGCCCTGAGCCGGGGCCAGAGTGAGCTCGTCATGCTGCTGACACCATGCGGTCAGCTGCTTTCCATCCCTGATCTGGCATCGGAGGATACAGCTGATTCCCCGCTCCACAGCCCTCATGCATTCCTGACGAAGCGATAGGTCGATGATATCGAAGGGAGCCCTCCCCCGGGCAGCCCCATCAAGCACCGAAAGCGCACCGATCATGGCTCCGTCGTTGAAGGTGATGAGACTCGAGTAGCCGGGCCTGAGCGGATAGAACTGAGGCCATCCTCCGCTCGGATACTGGGCCTTGAGGAGATAGCGCACACCTTTAGCGAACCCATCTCTGAACCGGGCTTCCCCAGTTGCCTTACAGACTGCCGCGAGGTAGCGCATCTCGGAATGAGTCGCCCCATTATCAAGGGTGCAGGGAAATTTCCTCACGCGCAGCACTTCCCGATGAGCCCGACGCTGTTGCTCCGTCAAATGTTCAGTGGCCGCATGCCCTGAAGGATGAACGCTATTATCGTTCTTATACCAGCCCCCAACCTCTGATTGGTAGAAGAGAACATTATCCGCAATGCGCTGCGCCTCCACCGAACCATACCAATCAGGATTCTCCCCCAGACAATCCCGCCAACTACGATCCCGGGCCATAACGCCAGCACAGGTGGTCACGATGGCAGCCAGCGTTACAATGACGCTCCGATTCACCGCACCTTGATAGATCCCCCTTATCATCAGCCCAAGAAACTCTCGGAGAACCAACCTGGCTCTTCGGAATCGAACTAGTAGTGCCCCGTCATTTCCCGACCTGAATTCCGCTCAGGCCGCTCAACACACTTCGGTTTACTTTTTGATTTCCAGAACCTCAATACTCTTAAATTGAGTCGGATGACTTTCAGCCTGAATCGAAATCGTTCCCTTTTCTATCAGTGTCCCATCATCCAACTGAGGCAGCTTATACTCCATGGCCAGCTCTCCATTTACGAAGTGACGAAGCCCCTCGCTGCCACGGACTTCCACTTCGCAGGTCACCCACTGATCACCACGGAAGGTCTTCGACTGGGAACTCAGGCAGTGCCGCTTATCGACCCGGTCATTAAAGACCACATGCGTCCCCGGAGTGCAGAGATTCGCGGTGGTCCGGCGGCCCTCTTCGAAGCCACCCAGGAGTTGAACCTCAATCGAAGCGGGGAAATCCTGCTTGAGGGTCATACTTTCGACAGTCTGCCCATGAAGCATCAGTCCATTGTTCCGCCGAGCCCATCCTGGCCCTCCACTCACCTGCTCCCCTATGAAACGATAGACAGCGCGAATCTTGTAATGGGAGAACTCCGTTTTGTAAAAGAGGTGGCCAAAAACGCTATTGAACTGATCCCACTGATCATAGCTCACAGTCAGGAGCCCATCCACAACCCGAAAGGTGTTCTTGTAATTTTCTCCGGCCTTGTATCCCACAAACTTTGGAGTCCATCCCTCAAGATCTTTGCCATTAAAGAGACTGATCCATTGACCCTCTGAGGCCTTTGCCGCCTCCTTTTTCGGATTCTCAGCTTTTTTTTCCTGATCCGCCCAAGTTGACCCAAGTAGAACCCCTGCTAAACTCACTATCAGTCCGATGCATTTGGTAGCTTTCATCTGCCTTGGTCTAGCACACATCGCAGGCCTTCGTCATTCGCGTTTCTGTGAAAACATCCAGTCGTAAACCTCCTGGGTCGAAAACACGATTCGACTAGCTCCATGACCTTCCTCGGGGAAAACCTTGATTTTCGCCTGCTTTCCTCCTGCTTTTCGAATTGCCGTAATCATCCGCTCGGAACGCTCTGCCGGAACTACCCGGTCTTTTGCTCCCGCAAAGGCATAAACGGGAACAGTGGCGAGATTGGCTGCCCACTTCTCAAGATCATCCGTTACTGCCTTGGGTCCGCCTCGGCCAATACCCCCAACAACGGGAGCAATAGCGGCAAAATGCCCCGGATTATGCCCGCCCCAGACCCAACACCCATATCCCCCCATACTGTTTCCTGTCAGATAAATCCGCCTCTCGTCCAGCGGAAGAGTCGCTTTCAGGTGCTCTAGAAGCACATCGAGATCTGACGGAGTCCAGGTTCCGCGACCCTTCGGAGTATCCCTGAGACACTGAGGAGCCACTACGAGGCATGGCCCTTTTTGAAATTTACGTATTCCAAAAACGACCCTCTGAACCTGCCCTTTTATCTTACTGATATCGCTCCCCACTCCTCCCGCTCCGTGCAGGTAAATCACGATCGGAACTTTCTTTCCCTTTTTCGCATCGACTGAAAAAAGAAGGAAGTCCGGGTTCAGATACGTTGTCTTTTCCTGCAGCTTCGCACCCACCGAAGTCACCACAGGAGCGTCTTCCTGCCCTCTAAGTGGAGCCACCAGTGAAAGCGCGCAATAGCCAAAAACAAGCCGGGTTGAAATGAACCGTAAACAACATTGTCCGAGAGAGGTAATCACTCTTGCAACGTAGTCGGGTCGGCAACGATTCACACCCCCATTGTCCTGCCACTGTCCGACCATCGCTGAGATCAGTCTCATACCAGGCGATTCCACCCTAGGCTGCGCTGCAGTTACAGAGAACCGTCGCATACCCGCAGTGCTGACATAATCCGAAAGGCCCGCAATCTGCCGGGAGTCCGTTAAGAATGCGGTTAAGCTTGCACTGACATGCCCTGCACCCTGTCCCTGCTCGTGTGCACATGCTCACTTCTTCAACCGAGGAGGCCCCGGTTTCGGAGATCGCCCGCCGAACATCTCCCTCAGTCACTCCATGACAATGGCATAGGACAAATTCGCCGATCACACTAGGGGTGTTGTCCTTCTTTGTTGATTGGACCTTCAGGCAGCTCATCCGCGCAACGATTCTTCTAAATTCAAAGGCAAGCTCGGAGGTGCAGAGAAATAATTCGATACTTTTATTGCTATTGAGACCCAGTCTCAATAAAAGAGAGCGTGGATGTGTTAAATCCTTCTGTTCTTCATGAAATCGCTGGCTTGACCGATGGGCAAGTCGAGCTCTTCGATGGAGAGCTAAAAGCCTCACAATCGTGGGCAGCATCCCTCAGAACGAACAGTATTTGCTTCTGCTTTAACGAATCTGGCGAGGCTCTGTTGATGGGCGAAGGCAATACTCGAATCTACTTACGCCCCCAATCTTTGAGCCTGTTCACGGTGGGAATGGAGCTTCCCCCAATCGCAACACGGATTGGAGCCGGCCATCACAATTTTGTGCTCATTACCGTTCCGAGAGACCACCTGAGCACCCTCTTCGGTTCCGATTTAATTCACCTCCACCCACAGTTTCACAAGTTCATTGAAAGGCAGAACACTGCCGGCTTTGGAGTGGTTCGGCCCATGTGGTCCGACGAAAAAAGACTGATGGGATGGTTCCGAAATCCGCCCGTTCCTGAAGCCGCCAGAAACCTTTGGTATCAGTCCAAAATTGGAGAACTTTTCGCGATTCACCTCTTTGCGAGTGATAACGAATCGTTCCAGGTTCAACACAACCGAAGAAGCAATCAGTTTTCCGACCGTGCCCTCACCTACCTTCGGAAAAACTACGAGGAAACACTGGATCTTAACGTCCTCGCAGGGAAATGTGGTTGCTCCGGGCCCTACCTTAGCAGGAGTGTCAAAAGGGAGACCGGTAAAACTCTTCAGCAACACCTCCGCTCCATACGGATTGATGCCGCAGCCCGGATGCTTACCCGGGGAGCTAACGTGACCGAAGCGGCCTTTGCTGTGGGATATTCTTCCTTGAGCCACTTCTCAAAGGCTTTCGAAGTAGAAAAGGGGTTACTCCCCTCTGAGTTTGTTCGCGCGGACGAACAAATGATCGGATAGCTCGCCGCCCACAATTCTTTTGCCTCTCAGGGGGCGACTGCATCCGCCTGATATCAGCGCGTATGACAACCCCTTGTAATCATCCTGCGGGTGTCTCAATTTCTCTGGATTTCAATCGTCAATTGGCTTTCCATTGGACAATCTATCGCTAAGTTTCGCCTTCCGATCGCGAGCGCAAATGGACCAAGAATGTCACTCTTCCGGGACATTCTCACCATTGGTGCCCGACCATGAATTATTCTAATATCGACTCCCGAATCCGAACCTCCACTGTGAGAAAAAGCGTCACGAAAAAGAAAAGTCCTGCCATGGCGGAAAGGGCCAGCCTTTCCAAGGAGCGAGGAAAAACCCGATCACCGTTAAGGCAGACATCCGCGGACGCCGCTTCGATTCCAAGAGTCGCTGGGGAACAGTCCTAACCCTCCACCTGATCTAACATGAAATACGCCACCCTCCATCTCTCAGCCATTCTCTGGCTTTCACTTTGCGCCCTCACCCAAGCCAAGGAAGTCCGTCTCTACACCCAGCGCCATTACCCCGCAGATAAGGAATTCTTTGCGCAGTTCACCAAGGACACAGGCATCGAGGTAAAAGTCATCAAGGCCGGAGCTAACGAGCTCCTCACCCGGCTTGAGTCAGAAAAAGCGGCACCGCAGGCAGACCTTTTTATCACCACGGATGCCGGTGCACTCGACCGCGCCGATGCCGCTGGACTGCTTGA
>DIHT01000130.1:43766-54623 GCA_002420305.1 Akkermansiaceae bacterium UBA5689
AAGAACGGCACTTGGGTGCCGATCACGATGCGCGCCAGGGTGATTGTCTACTCCAAGGAGCGGGCTGGAAAAAATCTTCCGAAAACATACGAGGATCTCGCCGACAGTCAGTGGAAGGGGCGAGTTCTGATCAGATCATCGAGCAACGCTTACAACCAATCGCTCCTCGCTTCGATTCTGGCTGCCGAAGGCCCGGATGCTGCCCTCGCGTGGGCCAAGGGAGTCACAGCCAACATGGCACGCCCGCCCCAAGGTAATGATCGCGATCAAGTCCGTAGCGTTGCACTGGGTCTTGGTGAATTAGCTGTGGTCAACACCTACTACCTCGGCCTGTTGGAGAATGCCGACGATCCCAAAGATCGAGCGGCACGGGCCGCTGTTGGAGTGATCTTCCCTAATCAGTCAGGTCGTGGAGCTCATGTGAATGTCAGCGGAGCTGGAATCGTCAAGGGAGCTAAGAATCGTCCCCACGCCGTTGCCTTACTTGAATTTCTGACATCTAAGAAGATCCAAGCCAGCTATCAGAAAATGACTTCTGAGTTCGCCGTCGCCGAAGGGATCAAGCCCGAACCCCTTCAGGAAAAATGGGGAACTTTCAAGCCAGACCTCACCTCCCTCCACGAACTTGCAGGGCATCAGGAAGAAGCGGTGAAGATCTTTGACCTTGCGGGCTGGAAGTGAGATCTAGGCCGGGTGCAAGAACCCCCGAAAGCGGGCCCTGATACCTTGGTTCGCTCCCGAAACGAGCAGATCCGCAGTAGCCTCCTGAGCTGGCGGATACTCGCTTGGCTCTGTGCACTCATCCTTGTTGCACCAGTTGTATTCGTCCTCTGGGAGGCAATCGCTCCCAGCAGTAGCGGTGACGAGGGATCTTGGGACCACGTGAGATCCAATCTCCTTGGGCCCGCAATACGCGATACTGCGATTCTGGTTGCCGGAGTCTGCCTCTTTTCTGTCCTGCTCGGCGTCCCAGCAGCATGGTGCGTCTCTACCCTGCAGTTCCCCGGCCGGGGACTGCTCTCAGTCCTCCTCGTCCTGCCGCTCGCGGTTCCTCCCTACGTAGCAGCATTCGCATCGACTGAGGCCCGCGAGGCCTTCATTCCTGCACTTGTTCAGATTCGACTGGAGATGGGCGTCGATACCTATCTCAAGGTCGAACTTGTTCATCGCTTCGCGTGGCTCATCCTGATCTTTGCTGCAGTTCTCTATCCTTACGTTTTCCTTGCCTGTCGGTCTGCCTTTTCAGGTTCCTCCCGACGCCTTGCAGAAGCCAGCCGCGCTCTCGGCTCTGGAAGATGGGCAACCTTCCGAAAGATCAATCTGCCTCTCGCCCGCCCTGCTCTTGTCGCCGGACTCTTCCTGGTGGCAATGGAGGTAATTAACGACTACGGGGCCGTACATCACCTCGGCATCAACACCATGACGGTGACGATTTTCCGAACCTGGTTCAGCCTAGGCGAACTCGAGACCGCCCGCAGACTAGCTGGCTGGATGCTTCTGGGGATCTTCACCCTCGTTTTACTTGAGCAATGGCAGCGAGGCCGCCGCAGCTTCTCATCAGGTCAGGAAGGTGTCCCGCCCCGACCAAGGTGCGGGGTCGCCGGAGCCATCTCATGCTGGTTGGTCTGCCTTATCCCCATAGCCCTTGGCCTTTTTATTCCACTCTTTATCCTTGTCCAGTGGTGGAGAGCATCCACCAGACCCGATTCCGCGCCGGAAATTTTTGCAGCAGCGCGCAATAGCCTTTCCCTCGGCGTTTCAGTAACACTAGCCTGCCTCCTTCTCGGTCTTGTCGTTGCAGGAGTCGCTCGGTTTACCAAGCGCCGGAGTGACCGAGTCATGGCTCAGGGGTCAGGGATCGCTGGCTACGCCTCCCCAGGAGCTGTGATGGCCGCAGGGGTGTTTGCAATGGCTGCGGCTTTGCGGGCGTGGTTTCCCCCGGAAAGCTGGCTCGGGGCCCGACTACTCTCTGATTCGCTGCTCTGGCTCGGCTTTGGACTTACCGCTCGCTACATCGCCATTTCAATTCAAATGGCAAGACAGTCCCAGTCTCTTATCCCGATCGTCAATGACAACGCGGCAAGCACCCTTGGCCGCGGTCCACTCCAGAGCTTTATCTCGATTCACCTTCCTCTGATGCGGCCCGCCCTTGCAGGAGCAGCAATCCTCATCTTCGTCGATGTCTGCAAGGAGCTCCCGCTCTGCCTGATGCTCCGCACCTTTGATTTTGAAACCCTTGGCACCTGGACATGGGGCCTTGCTGACCAAGGGCAGATCTGGGCCACCGCCGCTCCTTCTCTGGTGTTAATTTTTACCTGCCTTCTGGGGCTCACCCTCGTGGAAATGTTCGGCTGGCGCCACCAGAGGCGACGCCAGCCGTAGGTCATGTGAGTCAGACGAACACCCCACCGAAGTGCGGTGCTCACTTTCAAAGCTAGACGATCTCCTCCGTCCTGACTATCGTTTCAAGCACCCGACAATAACGCCTCCTTGTCCTTGAGAAGATTTAAGTTCCAAGTGGGCCTTGCCATCTCCCGTTCACAATCTACAGCGAGCATAGCGTGAGCGCACAACTTACTCTCGAAAGCCTTAGCTTCTCCTATCCAGGCAGTAAGCAGCGTGCCTTGGAAGATGCAACATTGACCATCGAGGAGGGAGAATTGCTCTCCCTTCTGGGGAAAAGTGGTAGCGGCAAATCAACCCTCCTCCGCCTTATCGCGGGACTGGACCGCCCATCCAACGGAACCATCTCGCTTGGCCAGGAAATATTAGCTGGGAAAAATACCTTTGTCCGGCCCGAGCGGCGCAACATCGGACTCGTCCCGCAAGGATGCGACCTCTTTCCTCATCTGAACGTCCGCCGTAATATCTCTTACGGACTCCGCCGGTGGTCGCACTCTGAGCGAAGTCTAAGAGTTCAGGAACTCCTTGAGCAGGTCGGCCTTGGAGGCTTTGGGAAGCGCCTACCTCATGAGCTTTCCGGAGGGGAAACTCAACGTATTGCTCTCGCCCGGGCCCTCGCTCCTAAGCCCAGGCTTCTCCTGCTGGATGAACCCTTCAGCAACCTCGACGTCGAACTTCGCGAAACACTCCGAACCCTTACCGCGGACTTGCTGCGCATGCAGGGCACCACTGCGATCTTCGTTACCCACCACAGCGACGATGCCTTTTCGATTTCTGACCGGATTGCCGCGATGCAGGGCGGTCGTATTCTGCAGGCTGCTCCAACAAGAGAGATCTGGCAGGCGCCTGCCTCCCCGGACGTCGCCGCCCTTTTTGGGACTATCAACATGCTTCCCCCAGGTAAGGAGCACGAATCTCAGCCTTCTTTCGCTCGTCCTGACCAACTCATCCTCGACTCAGATATAGATAGGTGTTTCGCCAAGGGGACGATTCGCAGGGTTGAATTCCTTGGGACAGTGCAGCGGGTCACTTTGGACCTCGGGGAATCCAGGGAGCTCCTGAGTGTTGATGTCCCATCGGGAGCTTCTCTCAAGAAGGGGGCGACGATGGGAGTCCGTTGGCGAGTAGACTAGTATAGCCTACCGGGTGGTTACCTCGGAGCGGAGCTGCTCAGCACGTCGCTTTAAAAGCTGTCTGCCATCCCATTGATCAACTCGACTATCTCCTATCACAAGGACATCGGCATCAATAACAATAGCGTCGCATCCTCCCGCAGCCGCGATTCTCCTTATCTGCCCATCTCGGTCCTCGAACGCCGGGCGCATTGCGATCTCGGCCTCGAACCCGGGAGTTACTATCTGAGCCGCGATCTTGCCCTCGGCCGCAGTCCCCGAAACCCTCGCATCCGTCGAGCCTTCGCTTGCGCTCTGTTCAAGATGTCCCCACTCGTCGAGCCATGACCCAGCCCCTCTGGCAATCAGATCCGACGCAGGCACTACGGCATCACCGAATAACGAAGCAATGCGCGCAAGAATCTCAAGGTTCCTTGGAGTTTCTCTCGGCTGGATTGAAATTCCAAAACCGTAATCAGCAAAGTCGAATTCAAAAGCAGGAGGACGATTAGCTCCTGGAGAAAAGAGATAAACCGACTCTAGACGTTCTGGGCACAAGACCAATCCACTCTCCCCATCACGGATCATCCGGGAACTCCTTCCCCTCTTGCTGGTAAAGACCCCGAAATTTGTTTCTCGGACAAAGGACAACCCTCTACTCCGAACGACGAGGTGCATGGGATCGAAGTGCAGAAACTGATTGAGAAGGGCCTCGTGGCAATTTTTGAGGCGAAGCGGTTGATCCATATAAAATTTATATCGTAAGCACCCGGGATCTGGCTAAACGACAACTGACTATATATTGACGGTCGCTTTCCCCTGCTTCCGGGGCGGACAATTCATCATCAAGTCTTCCCTATCAACCATCATCCGATTAACTCCACCGAAACGCGGTCCGATTTATGGGCCTACCGCAACCAGCTCCCTCCCGATCCTTAAAACGAATCGATTGCCAGCTACCGCAAAACCATAGACCTTGTCATCCTCCGCCACTCGAATTGAATTTTCCGATAGGACCTGGGGTTGATCACCTTCTGCGGCCAGCACTACCGCTTTGCCATTCTTGCAGAAAAAGTAGATCCGCTCTCCCGCTGCGACAGGAGACGCCCAGCAGCCATCCGGAAGCCGATACTCCCAGCGCTGTTTACCATCAGAGATGGTCTGCGCCTGCAGGGTTCCCGCTCGGTTGATAAAATAGGCCACCCCACGGTGCAGGAGCGGCGAGCTGAAACTGGACGTCGCCGATTCAGCCCGCCAAGCGATATGAGTCTTGGCGATGTCACCCTCTCCACCTAGCTTCACCGCAAGGCATTGCCGCGGACTCGATGAACCAATCACGACAATGTTTCCATCGCTACTGGGAGACGCGACGGTATTTCTCTTAATATTTTCCAACCACCATATCCGCTTGCCATCTTTGAGGTCGTAGCCCTCCAGTGCGCCATTAGAACTGATCACCACCTGAGCCTCCTCGCCACGGTCGAGATAAAGCGGTGTCGTCCAGGAGACTCTGGACTCCCGCTCTGCTTTCCACACGGTCTTACCTGTTTTCCGGTCAACGCAAAGAAGGTAGGAGGGCCCATCGTGATCGATAAGGAGAAGGAGTCGCTCCGGTGCTCCCACCAGCGAGGACCCCACCCCATGCCCTCCCTCGAACTGTCCAAACTCCTTGGTAAGCTTTCGGCTCCACTGCTCTTTTCCCTCATGATCGAAGGCAACCAAATCTCCACTCTCGAAGAAACAATACACCCCAAGGGGGCCCGCTACGGGGGTAGGAGCACCCTGTGAAATCATCTTAGTGACCTTCTCGACTTTCTCGGAGGCCTCCATCTGCTGCCTCCACAATCGCTTCCCCGAAATGAGATGAAAACACTCCAGATAAAGATGCTCCTTACTTTCGCCCCCCGTGCTGGTGACATAAACCTGTTTACCCCACGTTACCGGACTTGACTGGCCAAACCCTTCCAGCGGCGCACGCCAGGCAACGCCTTCCTGCTCGCTCCACTTGAGAGGTAATTTCTCATCGAGTGTGATGCTGTTGCCCTGGCCCCGGAACCCTGGCCATGAACTCACGCCCTCACCGAGGGCCGGACTGGCCTCGGTGAGTCCACTGCGAAGCATGCCGAAGACCAAAAGAGAAAGGACAGTGATAGTGCGCATGGCTCGATGGTTTTCTACAATACTTGCCGATGTCCAGTGTATCTTTCGGGCATCATCTCACTAAATCCCGTAGAGTATTTATCCCCCTGATCCTGCGCGCTTTGCCATTGAGCTCCAGAGCGTATAGAGCTCATTGCCCTCCTGTGAAACAGAAAGCAGAAGATCCCCATATGAATGATAGCAGTCAATGACCGAGCATCTAGTTTGCTCGATAGCATCGATCCGTGCCACAGCACGGAAGAACTCCGATAGATCAAGAGTCAGGTTTGACCGTGAAGCGCCAAGGGACATATTGCCCCCATCTTGCCCGTGATTGAGCGGATAAAAATGAGTGCTGAAACGAAAAAGCTCTCCCTCAACATCTATCCGGAGTCCATTCTCACTGAGACTAGCGGCCGACAAAAGCTCATAGAGCGGGTGGCTTTCCCCGTCCTGTCGTGTCTTGCGGCGTTGTTCATTGCAGCACTTACAAAGTTTTCGAGAAGTGCGATCATCGCTCTCCGTAACATCCCCAGATGAATAAACCTGCACGACGTTCCGCGAAAGCTCAGAAATTGCCTCCTCTGCCCATGCCGGGGCGTCCACGCGGACCTTCTCCCCGCTACTGGATGAGGTAATGGACATGCGCACCATCCCTGAATGAACAGGATGACGCCGGACTATCACGCCCGCGACTTCAGCATCACTGATCGTCAGGCCAAGCTCTGGAAAGCTGAGTCCCGATTCCTCCAAGAGCACCATCGGACACCTGCTGAGCCATGTGTAAGATATTTCGCGATTGATTACCTGGACCCAACAGAACGGAAGTTTCTCAAAAAAATCCACTATCGGACCAAGCTCCGAAGGCAATTCCCAGACCTCCTCCGAGAGGGCGTCGATGATGCTTTTGGCGTCGGGATACATCACCTCAAAGGAAAGCACCCACTCTACCTTTACGCTAGCGGTCCCTTGCCCCTTTGTGATGCCCGATGAGCTTTACCCCCCCTATCTCATATGCTCCATGACCGGCGCCTCACCCCTAGCCCGAACCAAAAAGCCAATGCGAGAAGTCCGAGAGATGTCGGCTCGGGCACTACCTCGAAAGCAAGTGAGTATTCAACAACCGTAGGATTAGTCTCCTGAAGCCAGAAAGCGTGTTCACCAGCTCCCAAGGAAGTCTGGCTTACTTCCCCGAAAATATCCTGCCGCAGCCCCGGGAGAAGATTTTCCGCATCCGCTGCAAAAATCACGTATCCGTCAATATCACCGAAACCCTGTCCCATGAAATCTGCACCTTCCCCGTAGGCGAGGAATGATCCGCCACCAGGGTTTCCACCGCCCGAGAACAAATAGCTCTCCACCGTAATGGCCACGATCTCAAAACCGTCCGGGACAATAATGGCAAGGTAATCAGCGTCGCTCCCATTGGTCGCGCCAAGATCGCCGGTCTGTCCCATCCGCCCTGCGATGATATTATCACCCAGCGAAACCGTCAGCAATTGAGGAGCACTGAAGTCGCCAGAAAGGTCCCCGTCAGCCGCTTCCGCCCACAGGACCGCGCCGTCTCCGCTCGGAGAGGTTGCCCAGCAGAGGCCAAGGAAGACCAAAGCCTGTAGAAGGTGTGATTTGGGTGACATTGAGCTTTGTCGACAAGGACCTTTTTACGAGCGTTGTATATCCTAGCAGAGCTTGGTCCTTAGCGCTAACGCTTTCTCGTTATCACTTGCCTACAGGCTCTCCAAAAAAGACAGCAGAGCCGAACGCTCTTCTCTGGTGGAATTGAGGAAACGCTCTATCGAATTTTCAGCTTCGCCTCCGTGCCAGAGAATTGCCTCGGTGAGATTACGGGCGCGACCATCGTGAAGCAGTGTCGTATGGCCATTAACCCGCTCTTGCAGACCAATTCCCCAGAGTGGCGGAGTGCGCCACTCCTGCCCGCTTGCTTCAAAATCCTCCCGACCGTCAGCGAGGCCCGCTCCCATGTCATGGAGAAGGAGGTCTGTGTAAGGCCGGATAGTCTGATTGCGCAATTCGGCGAGCTGATGGAAATCTCCCGTCTTGAGCTCCGGGGTATGACAGGATGCGCACTTCATTGCCGCGAAGAGTCTCTGCCCTTGCCTCACAGTCGGGTCACTCACATCGCGGCGCGCTGGGGGCGCGAGTGTTTGAAGGTAGGCCGTCACCCGCTGCAGGATTTTGGCTGTTAGTTCGGGCTGTTTGTCATCAGGCATGCTCAAGAACTTGTGGAGCTCGGCGTAGGAGGCTGTGTGATTTTCATGCGGAAAAAGGGGCGACGTTATCCCCAGATCTCCAACGAAAGCTCCTGCTGTCTGCTGCCGGAGGGAGGGCTGGTTCGCCTTCCAACCAAAGCGGCCTGTGACGAGCTTTTTTCCCTCATAATCCCAGACCATATTCACTTTCCCTGAAATTCCGTCACCGTCTAGATCGTTTGGATCGGCCTGAGCTCTCAGGGTCTCGTCGTCCACCGCCGCCAGCAATCCTAGCCCGTGAACTGCCGGAGCTACCCGTGGGCTGAATTTGGTATCTGGGCTGAGGGGACCAGCACCC
The DNA here is from genome assembly GCA_002420305.1 of Akkermansiaceae bacterium UBA5689. Lineage (GTDB taxonomy): Bacteria > Verrucomicrobiota > Verrucomicrobiia > Verrucomicrobiales > Akkermansiaceae > Roseibacillus_B. Next base: position 51,989 of record DIHT01000130.1, read on the forward strand.
AGATCAACGATGTCATAAATTGGTCGCCGGAGGCTGAAAGGTTCCCCGTCGGGGTATGTTCCGCCTACTTCTTCATACCGAACTTGGACGTGCCCTTCCGGCTTTAGGCCTGGAAGGGCTCTCTCGCTCAATTGCAGACCGTAGGCCGGGTCCGGAATCGGCCCGCCCGTTTCGAGACGACCCGGAAGGCTGATTCTCATCACCAGCCCGAGAGAAAATTCCCCTTTCTGCGGCGGCTCAGCACGCCCGTCACGCACATGGCATGCCGAGCAGGAGCGAGCGTTGAAGAGATGGCCCAGCCCGTCCCTCGAAGTAGTGGACGCCGGGGATGCAACCCAGTTCTGGTTGAAAAAAGAATTCCCGACGGTGTGTTGCCGTCTGGTCAGTCGACTGATGTTGGCGAGAGGACGGGCAAACGCTTTGTCGTTGGTGACAAAGACTGTAGTATCTCCCCCACTCAGACGATCGTCACTCCACGCAATCGAGGCCGTAAAAAGCCAGATCAGTGCATGAAAAGTCGACCGACGCGCATATTTCATCCTTCTTCTTCGCTAACGGGCACACCAAAGCCCATCTCCCCAGCCATGGCAACGAGAAGTTCGGCCTGCTCCTCCAGTGTCTCAATCGTGTGGAGGATTGCTTTCCGTCCGGGCGCGCCATCCTCCCCGAGGATCGCCTGATCAAATGGAACTGGAATCGCCTTCGCGGCTGCAACAGAATCCTCGATCTTGGAGCCAAGCTCCCCGGCAAGTTCGGGCTTAAGGCCCTGAGCGAGAACCTGCAGTCCAGGTCCGCTCAGCTCCTTGTAGGAACCGGTCCATACGTTGTGGATTCCAACAAGGTCGTAGACCATGTCATTGTGGGTAGTATCGGAAAAGCAAGAGTGCTCGTCCTCCTGCGCTTGGGTGTCGTAAGCCACGTTCAAGCGCTCAGCGGCCATTTCGAATCCGCTAAGCATTGACATACCGGTCATTATCTTCTCGAGAGCCTTACTGGTGGGCAGCTTCAGGAACTCTCCCCGATAGTTGTCCTTTTCAGGCACCCATTCAGCAACGAGTCCCTCCAGCTTCTCCACCACAAGGTTGGTGACGGCCCGCAGATAGTCTCCGCGCCTGTCTGCGTTGTCCGCGGTCGTGTAATCGGCGAAAGGCCGGTCCCCCGGACCTTCTGCAGAAAAGTCCTGACCCCAGAGAAGGAATTCGATGGCATGATAGCCGCAGCTGATGTTGGCCTCTCCATCTTTTTCGTTCAAGGACTCTATCAGAGCCGCGTCAATGTTCGGGAACTCGGCCGCATTATTCACGACGCCTGAACCCGCATTTCCCTCCACGTAGTCAATGTAGGCCTCATCCATCGGCCATGCATTCAGGAGTCCCTCCGGTCCATCCTCGTCATCAATAGGGCCCTCGTAAAATCGAAAGACTTCCGTCTGCAGGTAAGGCAGTCGCGCTGCCGTCCAGGAGTCCCGGGCCTTCTGCATGAGTTCCGCTGTCGGCTCGGCAAGGAAGGCATTGACGGCACCCTGCATCGTCTTCGCGTAAGCGAGCGCGTCGGTGTAGGTCGCGGAAACGAGCTTAGTGTAATGCTCAACAACCTCGGCTTCCGTCACCGCTTGGTCGTTTACGAGGGCTTTGCCATTAGCGCCAGCCTGATCACTGGATCCGGATTCTCCCTGTTTGCAGGACAAAAGGGCAACCGCCAGAGCAATAATGAGAGGAAGGGTCGTTCGGTTCATGGGGTAATAATGACACAGTTTGGCCTCTCGTCTGCTCTCCAATTGTACCAGTTTAGCGAGAAATTGTCCATAGGCCTTCCGGGGCTATGGAGAGAAATCGATGCAAAAAGCGACAAACTTCAGTGTTTGACCGAATAATCAATGGTTGGTACACGTATAACACGTAAGGCGGACCGAGAACAATCCGCCACAGAAACCTTAACTCCTGACTGAATGATGAAAGAAAAACTCCTCAGCCTATTCGCCCTTATGTCCCTTGGCCTCAGCCCTCTGGCCCTCGCGGAAAACAAGCTGTGTCCGATTATGATCGAAGACGAGACCGACGAGGAAGAAGTCGTCGAGTTCGAGGGAAAGAAAGTGCTCTTCTGCTGCGGCACCTGTGTGAAACTATGGAATCAGTCTCCGAAATACTACATTAAGGTGATGGGTGAGCTTCTTCCTCAGTTCAAGGGCATGGAGAAAGAGCTCGGCTTGGACGAGATCAAGGTCCTCCCGCAGAAGTTCTGTCCCGTTTACCCTGATCGCATCGTCACGCCGGAATCTCCAAGTGTTGATGTCCAAGGAGAGAAGGTTTACCTCTTCAGCAAGGCTGCAGTCCGTCGCTGGAGCCGGAAGCCGGAAGACTCCCTGAAGAAAGCTCTGGCGGCTGGGTTGCTTCCTCAGATCGAGGGCAACGCCAAGGTTGCTGGCAAAACGAACGAAGTCTCCAAGTAGACTCGAATCCCTTTAATTTTCGACACTCCTACCCGGAGCCCTAGGACAACTGGGAGTCAAATAATCCCAAGTCGCCGGCAGCATCAACACGCCCTGCGATGATAGGATTCTCCCGCACCGAAAGGCTCCGGTTGAGTGACGTAAGACACGAGACCGGGAGCCATTAATCGCACCACCGGCTCACTG
>DIHT01000118.1 GCA_002420305.1 Akkermansiaceae bacterium UBA5689
TCCCAGATCGTGTGCTTCGCAGGATTAAGGGCGACAGGCAGCTCCTGTAAAGCGTCCGCATGGCCATTACGGTTGGGGCCTCGCCACGTAGGCCAGTCGTTTTTCCCGGCAGCGTCAGGGCTCCCATAACAAGAGAGAATAGTCCCTGCCATCAGAGCAATGGCACATGGAAAGGTGGAAAAATTCATGATCAGGGAGTCTGGTGTGGTAGATCGGGAGACACCAGCAAAAGCAACTTGAGGCTCAGAGAGAAGCACGCTGAGAGGACATATTTAGAGTCGCTAATTCACCATGCTAACTCATACCTTAAGTATTAAATGAAAATGTATAAAATCATGACAGCACGCTGTCTTATACTTTCAGGTATTTCGCTGATATGCCTAAGCTGCGAGGACTCGCAGCATTCCTCATCGCAAAAATCTGTTGTGGAGCGGTCTTCGAAATCCTCGCAAAAAACCTTTTACTTACCTCCAGACAGAAATCCCAGGACCGCTCATGAAATAGAGGATGCCCTTATTGGCTATTGGGCCCCCGAAGTTGAAGCGACAATTCAGGCAATGAAGGCCGCCCCTGAAATCAATCCACAAACAGTGGTTGCCGCTAGGGCCACTATAACCCGTATTCTTGACTCTTTAGTGATTGAAATTCCAAGCAGAGGAAGGTTTTCCATTCACATGATGGGCCAAGAGAACAAATTCCGTTATCTGGTCGATTCTATCGACAAGGAAAATGAAATTCTACATGTGAACGCCTCTCGGGGAGCCGAAGAACAGTCCCCCAATTCCGCAACCTTTGACCTTGATGGAGATAAGCTTATTTTCACAAGCCCTGAGGGAGGGCTGACAGACAAACTCATTCTTTATCGAATAGACCGGGACATTTTTGAGCAACGCCTAAACCTGGATTCACCTGAGATCTCATGTGACCAGAGGAAGGAGACTGCGAATGAAAAATAGGTTCTCCTGCTCTCTCAACAACTCTGCTCCATCACTTCGCAAGACGATTTTTATTTCTCCCGTCCCTGAAGGGGTGCACCGTCTAGCTCATGACCAAGCTTAGGCGCTATATCCTTGCCGGCCTGCTAACAATTGTCCCACTGTGGATTACATGGCTGGTGCTACGCTTCCTCTTTCAGCTTCTGGCTCAGGCAGGAGAACCCTCCATCAGATGGATCGCTGCTAAGTTGCCCGATTCGCTCCAGACACTCATCGAGAGCCCGCTCTTTACGAATCTCTTTTCCATTCTGCTGGTCGTGCTGGCGCTCTATGGGATCGGACGCCTGACAACCGTCGTGGTCGGACGCCGGGTTCTGGGATTCTTCGAAGCCGTCCTCGCCAAGATTCCTCTCGTTAACGTGATTTATGGAGCGGTAAAAAAGCTAGTAACGGTCCTGCAGGAAAAACCCGGTGGGGGTCTGCAGCGAGTTGTTCTCATCGATTTTCCCTCCCCGGAAATGAAAACCGTCGGATTGGTAACCCGTGTTTTGAAAGATACCAACACCGGGCGAGATCTGGCGGCGGTATATGTTCCAACCACTCCAAATCCTACCTCCGGCTATCTCGAGATTGTCCCCTTGGAGCGCGTCACCTCTACCGAGTGGACCCTCGATGAAGCAATGGCATTTATCATGTCAGGAGGAGCGGTGGCTCCTGATACCATGAACTACGACGAGCCGCCCGAAATCGCGGACAAATAAGAACGTCCATCTGGGAGGCCGTCTCTCGAACCAAAGCCCCAAGAGGCAATCTTTACCCCCTGCTCTTGCAGGGGGTAAGTCGTTTTGCTTAAATAGCAATAGGTGTTAAGTAATCCCCCCCTGCTACGTTATCCATGGTCTATCCCCTCCAGCCGCCCAAAACCAGGGCCATTGAGTCAGGATAAGAACTTCGATCTTTCCCCATGCTATGACGCCTAGTCCTTCTGATCCCTCCCGAGCCTCAGTAACGCTCTCCAAGGGACTGGCCATCGGGTATCACTCCATCCTCGCTACAGTCGCCGAAGATATTCCTCTGAAGAATGGCACGCATTATCTTCTCGCTCGGAATGGGCGCGGCAAAACCACCCTTTTGAAAACTCTGGCAGGCCTTCTCCGCCAGCGGTCTGGTCAATACACAACTCATGGCCACTGTCAGTTCATCGGCGATGAGTTTTATTTCGATCGCGAGTTGAAATCCAAAGCCATTTTCAAGGCCCTCATCCCTGAACCACACCGTGAAGGCGCACTCCAACTGGCCGAACAACTCGAGCTCGATATCAATAAAGAGTTCGGCAAACTTTCCTTCGGTAACCGGAAGAAGGTCGGGCTGGTCATTGCGGAATTTCGAATCCTAAAAGACCGCTCCAATCTCGTATTCTACGATGAGCCCTTCACAGGTCTTGATAACCCGGCCCGGGAAGCCATCGCTAACCACTGGCTCTCAACCAGCGACCATACTCTGCGTATCGTATCATGCCACCCTGACTTTGACTCCATGGCGATGCCGAGTGCGCTTCTTATCAGCGATGGCGAAATTTTCCGTGGAGGCGATGACAACCTTACGTGGGCCGATTTCAAAAAGCGTCTCAGCTGATATCTTCTACTCTCGTTACCAATGACTTCCCTGTTTCGACTGACGATCGCCACCATGTTTGCCCGGAAGATGTGGGTAGTAGTCCTCCTTGCATCCATTCTTACGCCCATCATCTTTCCTCTTCTCACGCCCTACGAAACCAATACCGCGCTCCTCGAACCTGCCCGGGCTCAAACCGCCTGGACCTGCACATGGATTGTCGCGATTCTTTGGACCCTTTCCCAAGCTGCTCGTTTCGGAGAGAGCAACTCTAACAGCGGGATGGGGTCCTATTTTCGCTCCCAAGGTGTCGGGGCCCTGCGCCAGATCTTTGCGCTCTGGGGCGCCGTAATGCTCTCCCTCCTTCCGGTCGTCCTTATCTCCGTAGGAGTATGTCTGATCTTCGCCATGCCCGCTGACCCCAAGGAAGCTTCCATGTGGGTGTGGACCAACCTGCAATTCGCGACTCTTCTGCTACTCGCAATCGGACCCCTCGCCCTCCTCGGCGTCGGGGCCTCCAGCAGGTTCGGAGCTCTGATTGGCTACGTTGTTCCCTCCGGGCTCTGCCTGTATGGGCTCTACGGCGTAACCTATCTCGGCATGACAATCCGTCTGAGGGACGACAATAAGATCCTTGAATGGCTCTACGCTCTCTCTCCCCAATATCACCTAGCAGATCTGACCCCCCGCCTGATCTTCAAGATGGGACACCTGCCTTGGCCTGAATTTTCCGGATTTCTGCTCTACTTTCTCGCTATAACCGTCGTGGCAAGCTCCCTCGCAACGCTACTGTTCCGCACCGACCCGCTGGGGAATTGAATCCAATTGGCTCGTTAGCAATGGCCCGCTTCACTCTCTTCTTCCTTCAGGTAGCCCTCCTGACCACCGGGCTTACCGCGTGGGGGCTTCAGGCCAGCAAGCTCTATAAGCGTGGGCAATTCACAAAGACACACAATCCGCTTCACCTGAAAGAAAGTCCTTTCGGGCGCACCCTTTCGCTCGCCATGCGCGGCCCGGTTGACGTCTACTGGCACCGGGGAGAACCACACGAGCATCCTCCGGGAGAAGAACACTCTCATGGTCACTCTCACGATCATTCTCACGGTCACTCTCACGACCACAACCACGAACTTGGCCATGGTCATAGCCGGGATGACGAGGCGGGGATAAAAGCCGGGGAAGACGCGGACCTCGATTATCTCGCCAGCCTGCTTGAAGATGGGGAACACGAGCATAGCAAGGACCTCAGCGCCGCAGACACCACCAAAACGTTCACAGGCCTCCGGCCCCTCCTCCTCGACAGGATTGAGGCCCTGCGTACTGCCTACAATTCGAGAACCAATCGAACCGCCGAATCTCCTCGCCACAAGGCCTATATCATGGGGGAAACGAAGAAGAGGCTTAAGGTTGGCTACGAAATGGATCCCCGGAACCCTTCGGCTTACGGAGCCTATTTTCTTTTTA
>DIHT01000107.1 GCA_002420305.1 Akkermansiaceae bacterium UBA5689
TCACCCTTACCCCCTGCATCCTTGATGAGACGATGTGCGCTGGCAGCGATCGTGCTGCTCTCCATGCCCGTATTTGGCGCGGAAGGCCTTCTGGGCTACTACCGACACCCCGCGATACACAACGAGACGATTGTCTTTTATGCTGAGAGTGATCTCTGGCGGGTCCCCATGGAGGGTGGAACCGCCCGGCGACTCACAACCCATCTTGAGCGTGAGCGCTTCCCGTGCATCAGCCCCGATGGGAAAACTGTAGCCTTCACGGCATCGTACGATGGGACTCATGAGATTTATGTCATGCCTCTGGAGGGAGGGCGACCCTCACGCATCACTCACGAGGGCGTTAGTGGGCGCCGGGGCCCAAGGCCCGTCTCGTGGAAGTCCGATACGGAGCTGGTCTACGCGACCTGGTATTTTGCTACCCGTGACACTCATCAGCTCGCCGTGCTGAATATTGAGAGCGGGAAGAAAAAACTGATTCCTTTGGAGCAGGCCAGTGATGGTGAGTTCTCTGATGACAAGAAGACCTTGTTTTTCACTCGCCTGCCTCGGCAGAACAGTTTTGCGAAAAGGTATCGGGGAGGGCTCATCGAAAACCTATGGCGATTCCGGGAGGGAGATGACGAAGCCGTTCCGCTGACTCCGGATTATGATGGGACGAGCCGCGAACCCATGGTGTGGAAGGATCGCCTCTACTTCAGTAGTGATCGCGATGGCACGATGAATCTATGGTCAATGACCCTCGAGGGTAAGGGGCTGGTTCAGCATACGTCATTTGCAGGATGGGATCTTCTTTCTCCCTCGCTCCATAATGGGCGGGTTGTCTTCGGTAATCGCGCGGATATCTGGATTTACGAGATAGCGGAGAACAAATTACGTAAGTTAGATGTTCGATTGGCCTCTGACTTTGATCAGAAGCGGGAGCGATGGATCAGTAACCCGATGTCCTACCTCAATTCCTGGTTTCTTTCCCATGATGGCAAACAGGTAGGCCTCACTGTTCGTGGACGTGGCTATGTGTTGCCTGCGAAGGCCGGCCGGATCATACGGCTCAGACAAGATAGTGAGAGTCGAACCAGAGATCTTCGCTTTTTGCCCGGAAGCAAGGATGTGATCTACCTCTCTGATCGTAGTGGAGAGATGGAATTCTGGCGTGAGCCTGCAAATGGGTTGGGGGAACCATCGCCCATCACCTCGGGAGGGACGACCCTGCGGCATGATGGAATTCCCTCGCCAGACGGGAAGCTGCTAGCTCACACGGATCGGAACCAAGTCCTGTGGATGCGGGACCTTTCCAGTGGTGAGGAGTGGGAGGTGGCACGTTCGGAAGAGGGCAATGAATGGGACTACATAGATCTGACATGGTCACCCGATAGTCAGTGGATCGCCTACGCGGATACCATGGAGAATCAGGCCAAGAGAATCTTTCTCTATGACACCCAGAAAAGAAATACGCCTGTGGCGGTTACTACTGCGCGCCTCGATAGCTACAGTCCTGTCTTCGGAGCGGAAGGAAAATGGCTCTACTTTCTTTCGGACCGGACTTTCCGTTCCGTGCAGGGCTCTCCCTGGGGTGCCCGCCAACCTGAGCCTCTTCTTGACAAGACGGCTGGAATTTTTGCTCTCGATCTGATTGGAGGGCAGCGCTCTCCCTTTGCGGCCTCGGACGAGGGTGAGCTCCCACCAGTGGTGGAGGGAAAGGAGAAGGAAGAAGGAGTCAATCTGGAGAATCTCGATGGCCGCCTTTTTGTATTACCAGTGGAGGCTAGCAATTACCGATATCTAACGAGAGCCCGTGGGAACCTCTACTGCCTGTATTCTTCTCTTTCGTTGAGTCGTAAATCATCACTGGTTTCCTTTCCCATCACCGCTGATTCCGCCCGGCATAAGTGGACCACGGTGATGACAGAGGTGCGCGGTTATGAGATCTCGGGAGATGGCACCACATGTCTGGTGCGCAAGGGGGACAGTTTTTATGTGTTTCCGGCTACGGGAAAACCGCCGAGTAGCTCCACTCAGGCAAAGCTTAGCCTTAGTGGGCTCTCGCTCAGCGTGAGCCCTGCTCAGGAGTGGGGGCAGATGTTTCGTGACGCCTGGCGTATGCATCGGGATTATTTCTACGATCCAAAGATGCACCGAGTGGACTGGGACGCGATGGGTCGCAGGCATGAAGCAATTCTTCCACGACTTACTACCCGGTGGGAACTTGATCACTTGATTTCCCAGATGGTCGGGGAGCTCTCGGCAATGCATACGGACATTTATGCTGGGGATATTCGTGATGCCACAGATGGGGCAAGTCTTGGACACCTTGGCGCGCAGCTCTCAAAAGTAGAGGAGGGGTTTCGGATTGAGCGATTGTATGAAACCGATCCTGATTATCCAGCTGAGGTCGGTCCCTTACTCAAGGCTGGGGTGGAGATGGAGATCGGGGATGTCATTATTTCCGTTGATGGCGAACCTGCCACCAGAGCTCCAGAGATTGGGGCACTACTTAAGAACAAGGCTGGTAGAAAAGTTCTTCTAGAGTCACGAAGGATCGGGATCGGCGGAACCAGAAAGTCCATAGTGACTCCTCTGAGCTCGAGTGGATTTCGAAACCTCAAGACGAGTCACTGGGAATACACCCGCCGACTTGAAGCTGAAAACAAGGGTAATGGGGAGATCGGATATTTCCATATGAGGGGGATGTCTGCCTCCAACTATGCGGAGTTCGTTAAGGGCTACTACCCGGTTTTCAATCGGAAGGGGCTCATCATCGATATGCGGCAGAATTATGGAGGGAATATTGATAGCTGGATTCTCAGCCGGTTGAGCAGGAAGCCGTGGATGTATTGGAAAACCCGGACAGGTCGGCCCTTTGCCAACATGCAGTTTGCCTTTGATGGCCACATGGTCGTCCTGATAGATGCTTACACCATTTCAGACGGAGAGGCTTTTTCGGAGGGATTCCGGCGCCTTGGACTCGGGCCCCTGATTGGGACGAAGACCTGGGGTGGGGGAATCTGGTTGCGGGGCGCAACGCGGCTCATGGACGGAGGTATGGCCCGAAGCCCGGAGACGGGAGTCTACGCACCGGACCGAACCTGGATTATCGAGGGCACAGGAGTGATGCCTGATATGGTTGTAGATAACCTTCCTCATGAATCCTTCGGTGGTCGCGACGCCCAGCTAGAGGCTGCTCTTACCTATCTACAGAAGAGAATTAAGGAGGATCCTCCGTCGAGACCTGAGCCACCCGCCCGGCCCGACAAATCCTTTCGCTATCCCGCTCGCCCTTAGTCAGGGCTTGCCAGTGGGAGTCGCGAATACAGGTTTTGATGATGGGGCTAGCCCGCCGGGATGACTAACGCCTATAGCTGATAGGCCTTTTCGCAGTTCTCTTGCAGGATTGCATATTGCTCTTCCTCAGTGAGATCAGCAACGTAGCCGCGCACAGAATTTGCCCAGTCGACGTAGGAATCGATCCGGAGCAGGCAGACAGGCCAATCTGTTCCAAAGCAGAGACGCTCGGGCCCGAATATTTCGAGGGACTCCTCGAAGTAGTTCTTCAGAGTGGCCTCATCGATCTGGCTATCGGTCACCTCAGTCACCATTCCGCTGATCTTTACGGCACTGACATTGTCTCGCTCTGCGAGCGCAGTCATGCCGTGTTGCCATTCATCTTCAATCCGCCCGTTGTGGATAACGGGCTTGGCAATGTGATCGATGACGAAGGATTGACCGGGGTGCCGGTCAACGAACTCAATAGTTTGAGGGAGATGCCTTTGAAATATCAGGATATCGTAGACGAGATTGTAATCCTTGAGCTTGGCAATGCCGCAATTGAATTCAGTGCCGAGTATGAAGTTGTCATCGGGTTCGTCCTGTACTACGTGGCGCACAGCCTTGAACTTGCGGTGTTGGGCGAGGCGGTCGAGGTGGTCGGTGACATCGGGATCAGCGAGAGGAACCCAGCCCACCACTCCCCGGATGAGGTCACATTGATCAGATAACTCAAGAAGCCAGTCGGACTCCTCGAGGGTTTGACGAGCTTGAACGGTAACTGTGCCAGTCACTTCGGCAGCGGTCGTGTTTTCGATAAGTTCCGGAAGGAGGTAGTTCTGAGCGAGGGCGGAGGTTCCTTCGATCCAGGGATATTGGTTGGCATCGTATTGCCAGAGGTGGTGGTGGGCGTCGAGCATGCAGGAAGGTGTCTATGGTGTGAGTCACAGGATCGCGCGATAGAGGCCCTTCTCCAAGCGCGAAGTGTTTCTGAACGGGGTCCGGGTCTTGCAATTGTGAGTGCAAATGTCTGAATCAGAGCCCGGGGATTTTCCCCCCTTGTGTTTGCCTATGAGCGATTCATTTCCCTGGTGCCTTGTCAGCGATCTTGATGACACCCTCACAGGAGACGAGGAGGCATTAGCTGAGCTGCTGGAATACGCAAGTCAGGGAGAGATCTTTCGTCTGGTTTTGAACTCAAGCCGGCCCCGGATGAGTGTGGAGAAGACTCTCGCAGGATTTCCGGGAAGCTATTTTCCGCGGGACCTTGTGACTGGGATGGGAACCGAAGTGATGGTTGAGGGAGAGCCTGTTCAGGAGTGGGAAGAGCGTTTTTCCGGATGGCAGCGGGGTGTTGTTGACGAGATTGTAGAGGAACTGGGGGGCATTCCGCATGCGCAGGAGTTTCAAACTGCTTACAAAGCAAGTTTTATGGTGGAGGGGAAAGGGCGTCGAGAGAAGGTGAGGAAGGCGATCGCGAGGTGCGGTCAGCCTTCCCAGATAGTCATTTCGGGACATCACGACGTTGATATATTGCCGGCCGAGGCTGGGAAAGGGCAGGCAATACTCTTTGTGGCAGACTTGCTTGGTATGGATGTGGCACGGCAAGTGCTCGTTGCCGGTGATTCTGCAAACGATTTGGCCATGTTTGAAATATCTTCCCGGGGTATTGTGGTAGGGAATGCCCGGGCAGAGCTGCGGGAGGCTGTGAAAAGTGAGACAGCCTATCAGGCCTCTGGTCGACACGCTTCTGGGGTTATTGAGGGATTGCGTCATTGGGGCGTAATTCCCCGGGGTGAGGTGCTGGGTGAAGAAGTTTGTGATTCCTTTGAATAATTGAGGAACTTCATGAGTGATCCCCAGCGACAATCAATTCTAATGATTTCGACCCACGGTTACGTGGGAGCAGAGCCTGAACTGGGAAAGCCGGACACGGGAGGGCAGGTTGTGTTTGTCCTAGAGCTCGCCAAGCGCTTCGCGCGGCTCGGATACGACGTGGATGTGGTGACGCGGCGTTTCGAAGGTCAACCTGAATACGACGAGGTCAATAACAGTCTGCGGGTCTGGAGAATTCCGTATGGCGGAGGTGAGTTCATCCGAAAGGAGGACATGCACGAGTCTATTCAGGATTTTGTGAATAATTTTCTCTCTGAAGTACGCCGGAAGGGTCGGAGGTATGACGTGGTCAATAGCCATTACTGGGATGCCGGATGGGCGGGACAGCGGATCGCAGAAGAATTGCAACTACCTCACGTGCACACACCGCATTCACTGGGTTGGTGGAAGAGGCAGGACATGGAAGGAGCGCGAGGTTCTCAGGATCTGGAGAAGGTTTACCGGTTTAACGAGCGCATCGACAAAGAGTTCCTCGTGTTTCGTAATTGCGACCGCATTATCGCAACAACTCATCAGCAAGTTGAGCTGATTACCGAGCATTACGGGATTCCAGAAGACCATATCAACATGATTCCACCGGGTATCGATGTGGGACGTTATACCCCCGTGAGGCCTCCTCACCTGGAGGATATCCGGAAGCGCCTGGGATTTGCCCCGACAGATGTTTACACCGTCGCGCGGGCAGCAAATAATAAGGGAATCGATTTGCTCATTCAGGCATTACCCACCCTGCGAACGTTGGTGCCTGAAGCACGAATTCATCTGGCAGTCGGTGCGAATTCGGACCGGGATCGCGAGAAGCTAGATAAATGGAAGTCCCTTGCCGGGAAGTTGAATATAGGTGGAGCAATAAAGTGGCTGGGCTACATCGAGGATGATGAAATGGCCTCTCATTACAGGGCTCCCGGGGTATTCGCGCTCCCCTCTCGCTACGAGCCGTTTGGTATGACTGCGATCGAGGCGATGGCGTGTGGTACTCCAACAGTTGTCACGACACATGGGGGATTGCACGAGGCGATCGAGTTCGGCACCCATGCTCTTTACGGCGATCCTAATTGTCCGGAGGAATTCGGGGCGATGCTGGCCATGCCTCTCCGACACGAGGGTCTGCGGGAAAAACTCTCTGTGGAGGGTGCCCGTTTTGCTCGACGGCAATTTGGATGGACCGGGGTTGCAAAGCGGACTCTTTCGGTATTTGACCAGCTTAGAGGGTGCTACCAGCATCTCGATGAACCGGAGGGGCAGGATTCAGACGTGTGACGTGGCCCCTCAGCAACATTCCGTATCTTGAATGAATCATCCTCCTTCAAATTCGAACGAGCCTGCGCGGCGTGTTTTGTTTCGCCCTAAAGAATACCGCGAGCTGACACACGATGATCAGGAGTTCCTTGCTACCGCCTATGAAAAAGCTCTTGAGGCAGTGAAGCTCAATATCACACCCAAGGGGTTCTCCGCATGCTCGCTGGAGCACAACGAGTATGCGGGAAGTGATGAAAATTATCGGTCGGTGTGGGCTCGGGATGGGGCGATAACGGCGATATGGACCTTAGATCTGGATGATCAAGAGATTCGCGCTGCACAGGTAGCGACATTTGACACACTGATGTCCAAGCAGGCTCCCAACGGACAGATTCCTGCAAACGTGCGGATTGAAACAGGGGAGCCGGAATACATGGGAGTTGGGGGTATCGCCTCAATCGATAGCGTCATGTGGATCATTATCGGGATCGCAGCCTATGCGAGGGAGACCGGAGACTGGTCAATAGTAGACCGTCATTTTGATGGTTTAAAACTGGCGATGGACTGGCTTGGTGCCCATGACTCTAATAACTGTGGGCTTCTTGAGATTCCGGAGGCCAGCGACTGGGCGGATCTGTTTGGATTCAGTTATCACGTGCTTTATGATGAAGTCCTCTGGTATCGCTCGCTTGTCTGTTTCGCGGACATCCTCGAGCAGAGAGAGGAGGTCGAGTTGGCGAAGGAGCGTCGGAAGCAGGCAGATGTGGTCGCGAAGCTACTCGTCAAGAAATTCTGGCCGTCGACTGCGGGTGGAGGAGGCCCTGCGGATGGGGATTCTGAACAGCGGTTCTCTTTCACTGACACTCAGAACTCGTTGGGTGATGCACGGTATCTTATGGCCCAGATTTCACCGTTTAGCTTCAGCTGGCGCTGTGATGTGTATGGCAATATCCTAGCCTATCTTACAGGGCTTCTGGATAAGGAAAGGGCATTAATGACCTTCCGTTTTTTGTGGGGTGTGGGTGCTAATGAACCAGGGCTTGTGAAGAATTTGTATCCTCCGGTACAGGCGGGGGACCCCGAGTGGCGCAGTTATTACACTGTGAATCTCCTCAACCTTCCCAATCACTACCACAACGGAGGAATCTGGCCGTTCGTGGGTGGCATGTGGGTGCGGTATATTTATAAGTTGGGAATGAAAGGGCTGGCATGCCGGGAGCTCCTAAGGTTAGCCGAGCTCTGCTCGCGTGGAGTTTCCCATAAATGGGAATTCAATGAGTGGCACCACGGTCAGACGGCTCGCCCAATGGGGAAGGCTTTTCAGGCCTGGAGTGCGGCGAGCTTTATCCGGGCATGCCACGATCTGCACGTTGATCCTGCATCGATTAGCTGAGAAGACGGGAGGTTTTACCCTCCGAATAGAGGCACCATGTGGCGTTCGTAGATGTTCTCGCAGACGTTCTTCCCGATTATCTCAGAATTGGCCTTGAGAGCGTCGAGGTAGGTATCTCCAAGCTCGGCTGCTACCTTGAAGCCAACGTGGAGAAGCTGGCGGAAATGCTGGTTGTAGTCCGGGTTTTTCTGGTCGTGACGGAGGGCGCTGGTATATTGCTCGCTGGACCATCCATCGACTTCTTCGGAGCTCGGAAGCTTCGCGTCATCAACGTCGATGACAGTAGCGTAGGGCTCACACAGAGCCTCTTTTTTCTCCAGCGCGGTGGCATAGATCTGTTTGGCGAGAGCAAGAGCGTCCCCTCCTGCTTCAGCAAGGCCGATGAGTTCTTCCAGCCAGGTAGTGCCGGCGGTTTTGATATGGAGGCCGGCTCCGGTGCGTGCGAGTGCACGTTTAATGGGCTCGTAGATGGAGAACTTGTCTGAACCGGAGTGGACGCTGAGCTTGAGAGTTTCGGGTAATCCGTAGGTCTTCACTGCATGGGCGATGACGGCAAGGTCATCGTTGAACTCCTGCTCGAACTGGGGAAGGTCCCCAACGTAATCAACTCCCTTGTTGAAGCGCCCGGTAAACTTCGGTGCGATTGTCTGAATCGGGAAATTTTGATCTGCGATCGCGGCTAGAATAACGAGCATCTCGGGTGGAGTCTGTGGGTCGTCAGTTTCATCCATCGAGACCTCGGCGATAAAGTCTTCCCCTCCCTTTTCGGCTGCGATGTGCCGATATATCCGGCCGGCAAGCTCACAGGCTTTCAGGAACTGCCTTGCGGTTTGCTCGACCACATCACGGGTAATTTCAAGCGGGGCGGCAATTCCCTCGATGATGATGGTGCCAACCAGCTCGGGATGACGATTGATGAAGGCTTCGATCTCCTCAGGCGAGGCGGGAGTTCCGATGTCATCAGCGACGTCGATTGTATAAAAGTCGCAGTGAGGAAGATACCGGTCGACAGTATCAAGGTTGATATGATCGGCATCAAGCAGGAATCCTGACTGCCAGCTGAGCTGATTGACTGCGTTCTCAGCTGCTGCTCTGGTGCCTGCCGGATCAGATCCTACAATGAGGTGTTCCCGGTTGGACTTGTTCCAAACTGGAGTAACGGAGACCCCTTGGGACGCCAGCATTTGAAAAGCCCGGAGCTGGGGTGCAGCCTGGTGCGCGAAACGGTCGCCGACCCCGAAGGTGAATTTATCGATTCTTTTCATTGGTAGAGTTTTTTAATGGTTGTCGAGGGGAAGTCACGTCTTGGAATGTGGTCGTGTGTCCGCTGTCAGTTGTTCTCGGGTAGCCCCTCGATGTGCCCGATATTTTTCACTGGATCGAAGATTTGAAGAACGGTGTCGAGGAGATCCTGAGGAAGAGGTTTGGCCAGCCATTCAGCCCATTTGCGAATATTTTCCGGGTTGGCTGATCCGGCGACGCAAGTAGCAATCTCTTCGTGCGCACACGAAAATTGCAGGGCCAGCTGAGCGATATCAATACCCTCCTGACTGCAAATCTGGGCGGCTTTGCGGGCGGCCGCTTTGACTTCCTCAGGTTCCTTGAGCCAGTCGGGAAGAGGTGCGTTGGTGAGCAGGCGGGCGGAGAAAGGTCCGGCGTTCATGACTCCCAGTTTCTTTTCACGGAGTCGCGGCAGCAGGTCATCTGCCAAGGATGTATTCTGAAGGGTGTACTGATTGTAGGAAAGGATGCAGTCGAGTTGCTCTTCGGCGTGGTCGAGCACCTCGTGAAAGGTTTTCATCGGGTAGCAGGAAAAGCCTACAGCCCGAACCAGCCCCTTCTTCTTCAAGGCAAGGGCTGCAGGAATCGTCTCTTCCCAGATCTGAGGCAATTGTACGAATTCAACATCGTGAAGGAGCAGCACATCTAGGTAGTCCGTTCCCAGACGATGTAAGGAGACATGAACGCTCTCCTCCACTCGGGAGGCTGAAAAATCGAAATGTGTGAGTGAGTAGCGTCCCAGTTTGGATCCCAGCAGGTAGGATTCCCTCGGAACTCCCCGCAGTGCAATTCCCAGCAGTACCTCTGACATGCCCCTGCCGTAGAACGGAGAGGTATCCATGAAGTTGATCCCATGGTCCAGAGCGACACGGACAGAGGACAGTGCTTCCTCGACAGGAACAGGTCGAAATTCCTGACCCAGAGAGGATGCACCAAAGCTCAGGATGGGAAGGTTCAGGCCTGTATTTCCTAGAGGACGTGATTGCATTAATTGGCGGAGGATCGTGGATTGAAAAAAGATGGGGGCTCAGCTGGTGAGAGCTTGGAAAGACTTGATTGTCTGCTCTGCGGCGGCCTCAGGGCTTGGGAGAGGGAAGATTTCCGCGGAAAGGTAGCCATCGTATCCAATCTCTTCGAGAGCGGAGAGGATGGACGACATCTCTGTATGTCCGAATCCGACGGCTTGGCGGTTGGAGTCCGCAAAGTGAACATGACCGACTCGTGATCCTGCGTCACGGATTGCCTGCCCGGCATCTGCCTCCTCGATGTTCATGTGAAAAAGGTCGGCCAGGAGGACAGTATGATCCAGTCCATGTTCTTCGAGATATGCTGCCGCAGTGGACAGGTGATTGAACTGGTTGGTTTCGTACCGATTAAGAGGCTCGTAGATGAACCTCACGCCGTTTTCAGCTGCTCGAGCGTCGGTTGCATGGAGTGCTTCAGTGAGCCAAGCGAGGGATTGTTCCCGGGAGAGATTTCCTCCCCACTTACCCTGCATGGAACCCAGAATCGCCGGCGCGCCGACCTTGCCGCCAAAGTCGACCATGGAGAGGACGAATTCAAGGGCTCGAGACCGTTTGTCGGGGTCAGTGTCGGTGAGGGAAAGGCCATGCTGGACCATGCCCGCTCCTGTGCCGACCGCTGCGATTGAAAGGTTGTGATCAGACGCCATGGAATTCACGGTCTCGGGATCGATGAAGTCGGGCCCCGGCAGGAAAAGCTCTACGGCATCAAAACCCAAATTCGCGGCTTCTGAGAAGCTTTCAGGAAGAGGCTGATGAAAGACAAAGGGGCCGGCCTTGGCTTCTGCTACCTGAGCGAGGGTAATAGCTGACTTCATCATAATTTAGGGAGAATGGGTGGGTGCTGGCTGCATGGGAGTCAAGGGATTTCCGGGGATTACAATCGTTCTCGACGACAAGGACTCATGGAGTAGAAAGGACAGCGAAAAATGAGTGTTATTTTTGCATCATTCCTCACGTAGTGAGGCTAGGCGTATGAGGTCATCAGGTCTTACATTGGCAGCTCTACTGGCGATAGCGGTAACAGCATCTGGCGAAGTCGAGGTGGAGTTCAGGGAAAAGATAGAACCCTTTCTTCAGGACTTCTGCTACGACTGCCATGGAGATGGGGCCAAGAAGGGAGATATTACGCTGGATGATTTCAAGGATCTCTCAAGTCACCTCGAGAACCACGGACTATGGTTGCGAATCTGGAGGAACGTCAGGACTCATCTCATGCCTCCCGTGGAGGGGGATTTCCAACCTTCTCCCGAGGAGCGGGTGGAGCTGATGGAGTGGATAGAGAGTAATGTTCTGAAGCTGGATCCAGAAAATCCGGATCCCGGGAGAGTGACCATCCGACGTCTCAATCGCGAAGAGTATCGAAACACGATACGGGATCTTCTCGGGGTCGAGTATAACGTAGATGACAACTTTCCCCCAGATGACACCGGATTTGGTTTTGATACCATTGGGGATGTGCTGACAATCTCACCTCTTCTTCTTGAAAAATACCTGCTGGCTGCCGAGACCATTGCTGACCTCGCTCTTCCCGCCACGTCAATACGCAGGCGACCAATCACAATTGACGCCGGAAATTTTCGTGAGCGGGGAAACAATCAGCAAAGTGCCCGCTTCATGGAAGCTGACAAGAAGCACACAGTTGGAGCGGAGAGGAGATTCAGCAAAGCGGGAGTGTATAATTTGCAGGTTAGTTACCGGATTGAGAACGAGCGTGGCCGTCCCGAGGGGCAGACTGCCGTCTGGCGCATCCTGGTGGACGGAAAGGAAATTGAGTCGGTGGAGGTCGATGGAGGGAGGCGCTCGAGTGGTGAGTTCAAAGCCGAGATCGAATTAAGCGAGGGAAATCATCGTTTTGAGTTCTCGATGGTCCCGGGAGCTCCAGGAGAGGGGGAGGGAACCTGGGGAGTAAGAGTAGAGGATTGCAAACTGGTTCGTCAGGCAGGCAGCGAATGGGCGCTCTATCCGGAAAGCTACCGGAGAATATTTTTTAAGGGACTGCCGCCAGAGGAGAAGTCGGATCGGGAGGCCTATCTACGCGACATAATTCGGGAGTTTGCGTCCAAGGCGTTTCGGCGTCCAGCGGAGGATCGCATTGTTGATGGGTTAACGGCCTTGGCTCTCGATCGTAATCAGGAGGAGGGGGCAAAGTTTGTCGATGGAGTGAAGCTTGCGGTTACTGCAACTCTCACCTCACCACGATTTCTTTTTCGAAGGGAGGCTCAGGCAGAGCCTGATAATCCAGGCAGGGTCGTTCCAGTTGATCAGTTTGCGCTGGCCTCACGACTCTCCTATTTCCTCTGGAGCTCAACTCCCGATGAGGAGTTGCTGCGGCTGGCATCCAAGGGCCAGCTGCGCGCAAAGCTTCGCTCGCAAGTGGATCGGATGCTGTCTGACCAGAAGGCGAATCGCATGGTAAAGAATTTCGTAGGGCAATGGCTTCAGGCACGGGATCTTGTGAGTTTGAATATTGACGTGCGGCATATTCTTGGGGAGAGCAACAAAAGGAACGCCGAACGAATTTTTGACCAGGAGATGCGAAAAGACATGGGGGAAGAGACGGAACTCTTCTTCCAGCATATTCTTAGAGAGAATCGGCCGATCCTGGAACTGCTCAATGCGAGATACTCTTTTCTTAACGAGAGTCTCGCTAAATTCTATGGGGTATCAGGAGTGAAGGGGGATACATATCGTCGGGTTGAGTTCGGTGAGGAACAGAGGGCCCGCGGTGGAATCTTGACACAGGGGACGTTCCTGATCGTAACCTCTCAGCCAACCAGGACCTCTCCGGTGAAGCGAGGGCTCTTTGTGCTAGAGAATATTCTGGGAACTCCTGCACCGCCAGCGCCCCCTGATGTTCCAGAGCTGGAAGATTCTGAAAAAGAGTCTGCCAAGGGGACAATGAGGGAGCTCATGGTTGCACATCGTGAAAAGGCCCTTTGTAAGTCCTGTCACCAGCGAATGGACCCCATCGGTCTCGCCTTGGAGAACTTCAATGCGATCGGACAATGGAGAGACGAAGACGCGGGCCAGCCAATTGACAGTGCCGGCCAACTTGTTACGGGTGAGAAATTCTCCAACGTCATGGAGCTAAAGGAGATTCTCATTAGCTCTCGTAAGGAGGATTTTTACCGGTGTCTGACCGAAAAGATGCTGACTTACGCGCTGGGTAGAGGAGTAGAGTATTACGACGCACCCACGGTGGACCGGATTGTGGAGCGATTACTCGACCAGAAAGGTAACATGGCAGAGCTGATTTATGGAGTCGTGGAGAGCACGCCCTTCCAGAAGCGTCGGGGGGATGGAGACAGGCTTCAAAATTAAGGGTTGGCGACGCGCGAAAATCAGGCAAGAATTCTGTGCGTTTCACTGTAATATTAGCGTATACTGATAACGGATGAGGGATTTGAAAACACTTCCAGGACGAAGAGCCTTTTTGAGAGGGCTGGGAGCAACTGTTGCCCTTCCAGGGTTCAGCTCACTGGGGCTGGCGAAACCCTTGGCAGGCGCACGTGGGGTAACTGCTACCGGGGCTCCCCTGCGAATGGCATACCTTTGCCTTCCGAACGGTGTGATCATGGACAAGTGGAGGCCGCAGGGGGTCGGTGAGAACTTCGTTCTTAACGACTCCATGAAGTCTCTGAAGGATGCTTGCGCGGACCTGCAGATTTTGAAAGGGCTGGAGCAGGCCAATGGCTGGGGTGGCAGGGATGGTGCGGGAGATCATGCGCGTGGAAATGCCACTTTTCTCACGGGCACTCGTCCTCGGAAAACAGCAGGGTCCGATATTCACTTGGGAATTTCTGTGGATCAGATGGCGGCCAACTACCTTGCGCAGGAAACAAGGCTGCCATCGCTCGAGCTTTCCTGTGACGGGGTAAGGAAATCAGGTAGCTGTGACTCAGGCTACTCCTGCGCCTACCAGTATAACATCTCCTGGCGCTCTGCGACACAGCCAATGACGCCCGAGTCCAACCCGCGGTTGGTCTTTGAGCGGTTGTTCGGGAGCGGAACCAAGTCCGAGCGGGGCGAGAGTCAAGTAAGGAGGCGGGCGGAAAAGCGCTCGATTCTTGATTTTGTACTCGAGGATGCGAAGGCAATGGAAAAGAGCCTGGGGAGAAACGACCAGCAGAAGCTGGACGAGTATATGACGGGCGTAAGGGAGATCGAGCGCCAGATCGAGAAGGCTGAAAGCATAGGCCCTCCGCCCGATCCAGGTGTAGAAGCGCCTGCAAACGGAGTTCCTAGAGAATACCACGAGCATATCCGGATCATGTTCGAAATGATGATTCTTGCGTTCCAGACAGATCAGACGCGGATTGCTTCCTTCCTACTGGCTCACGATGGCAGCAATAGAAATTTCCCTACGCACGGCGTAAGGGAGGGTCACCATGGACTTTCGCACCACGGGGGCAACAGGGACAAAATCGAGAAGATCGCAAAAATTGATACCTTTTATCTCGAGCAGCTAGCCTACTTCCTCGAGCGAATGCGCAATACTAAGGATGTCGACGGGAAGCCGTTGTTGTATAATTCCATGATTGTCTGGGGTGGAGGACTCTCTGATGGGGATCGCCATACTCACAACGATCTTCCGATTATTCTCGCAGGCCATGCTGGGGGTAAATTCCGTGCCGGAAGACACGTTGATCTCAAAGGGGATGTGCCCATGAATAACCTCTACCTGCGGATGCTTGAAGAAATTGGCGTTCCAGCGGGAAGGCTTGGGGACTCTACCGGCATTCTCAGTCAGGTATAGGTCTCGCCTCGACGTTGGGCGGAAGGCTCGAGAGTTTTGCCCGTAGGGATTTCTATCATTTGAAATCCCGTTTCAACTATTGATCGATGAGGCTCTCCACCAAGCTACTTCTCACGATCTGCGTTCCCCCAGCGCTCATATGGTTAGTGGGAATGTATGTGATAAAGATTTCGCAGGATCAGATCCGGGAATCTATCCGGACCTCGGCAGGAGCAGAGGTCCAGTCCGTTCAGGAGGAAATTGATCGCGTCCTGCAGGCTCGAATTGAGACTTGGGAGGAATTTGTCGAGCAACGAAAAGTTATCGATGCGGTGTTGAGGTCTAATCGGTGTCTTCAAGAGCAGGAAGGCCTTATGGATCAACTCTCGGCTGCTTGGAGGGATCCCGAAAAGAGAGGATCCCTTCCAGAAGGCAGTGTGGATGAGACCTTGATGGGTGAACTTGGAGCAACGATTCTGAAAATGTCCGAATTCAGTGGAGGAATTCGGATTTTCCGGGAGGTGCTTCTCACGAATGCTTTTGGAGGCATCGTGGCGGAGAGTGGTCAGGGCGGAGACTACTTTCATGGGGCTGCCTCCTGGTGGAAGATTACCAAGGCTCAGGGGCGTTATCTTGGGCCTGTCCGGGTGGAGCGGGACGAGAAGGGGGTAGAGGTTGTAATCATTGACTTTTGCCGAAGGGTTGAGGATTCAGCAGGTCGCTTCCTCGGGGTCCTGAAGGTGGATATCAACCTCGATGAAGTGCTTGAGATTGTCGATTCCCATGCGAGGAGAGGCGGGCGCAACCGGGGAATGGTGCTTCTGAACCGAGAGGCAAAATTGATCCGGATTGGCGGAAGGGGAGAAACACGTACGTTGTCAGACGGAAGTCGCTACCTCGTTCAAAATTCTGATAAAAATGAGGGCGGCGCCCAATTTTTCGAGGGCGAGATACCCGCTGGCGAGCAGGTATTTACATACTCGAGGCCGTCCGAGGGGGGGCTAATGCATACCTTGGGCTGGATGGCAGTTCATACTGCGGAGACGGATGCGTTACTTGCACCCGTCAGGCAGCTTCGTAACAGCGTAATCCTCGCGGCAGCGGTTGGGACTTTTCTCGGCGTTGCGATTATGCTTTGGGTCGTACTTCCGGTGTCTTGGAGAATGGTGCGGTTGGTAGAGGCAACGAAGCAGTTCGGAAAAGGATCTCAAGATGTCCCGATTCCGGTCGTAGGGCATGATGAAATTTCTGAACTGAGTCATGAGTTCAACCAGATGAGGACTCGCCTCGGGGAGACCCAGGAGAACCTGTGGGATGCTATGGAGAAGGCCAAGGAGGCTAGTAAAGCTAAGGGGGATTTCCTTGCGAACATGAGCCACGAAATCCGTACTCCAATGAATGCTATCATGGGAATTACAGAGCTAACTCTTGGCACGGAACTGACCGAAGAGCAGCTCCATTATCAGGTTCTCGTAGAGCAGTCGGCGCACTCCTTGCTGATGGTTTTGAACGATATTCTTGACTACTCAAAGATAGAGGCAGGGAAGCTGGAGCTCGAGAATCGCGACTTTGATCTCCGGGATTCTGTGGGGGATATTCTTCATACAATGTCGCCCCGAGCGGTTGAAAAACATATTGAACTGGTCCTGAAGGTCGGGCGGGATGTGCCTAGGATCCTCACGGGGGACCTCACGCGACTGCGGCAGGTGATAGTAAATCTTGTCGGGAACGCTCTCAAGTTTACGGATAGCGGAGAGGTCGTTCTGGTGGTTGAACGAGTGAGGGAGATCAGGGGACGGGTGGAGATTCTCTTTGAGGTAAGAGATACGGGTATTGGTGTCAGGGCGGACCGATTAGAGAAAATCTTCGAGGTTTTTGCGCAGGCGGATAGTTCAACTACGCGGGAATTCGGAGGATCTGGGCTGGGTCTGGCAATCTCGAAGCGGATTGTGAAAAAGATGGGAGGCAAGATTTGGGCGGAAAGCGTTATCGGGGAAGGAAGTGTGTTTCGTTTTACGGCACTACTGGGACTAGGTTCAGAGGAGTGTGATAGTGAAAGAGATTCTCTGGAGCCGCTTGAGGGTCTTGAGGTGCTGGTGATAGAGGATAATGCGACTCAGCTTGAAACCCTTGGGGAAATGCTGAAGTCGTGGGGTCTGGAGCCCAGTTTGTGTTCAGATGCGGCCGCAGCTTTTGGTGTCCTGGAGCGAAAAGAGGAGATAGGCGAGGGTGTGAAGTTGATGATCGTTGATCGGGTCTTGGGTGAGGAGGACGGCATAGAGC
This sequence comes from Akkermansiaceae bacterium UBA5689, assembly GCA_002420305.1. GTDB lineage: Bacteria > Verrucomicrobiota > Verrucomicrobiia > Verrucomicrobiales > Akkermansiaceae > Roseibacillus_B. Next base: position 17,114 of record DIHT01000107.1, read on the forward strand.
TTGCCACACGAATACAGGCCATCTCCCGCTGTAAAAGCCTGCCGACGATTCTACTTACCTCGGTGAGCGATGGGTCACCGGGGAAGGAATTCGATGAGGCGGGAATTAGCAAGGTAGTTAACAAGCCCATCAAACAGTCACCTCTCCTTGACGCTGTGATGCTGGCTACGGGGCTGGGAACAAGGAAGCCCAAGAAAGGCAGGAGAGAGTTACGCGGGCGGGAGAGGGCCGTCGAGAGTATGAGTATTCTTCTCGCCGAGGATGGAAAGGTGAATCAGTTAGTGGCTGTTCGTCTCCTTGAGCGCAGAGGGCACCGGGTGACGGTAGTCGAAAACGGAAAGGAGGCTGTGGATCAATCTCTTAAGCAGCAATTCGATGTCATCCTTATGGATATACAGATGCCGGTAATGAGTGGCTACGAGGCCTGCCAGGAAATTAGAGAGCTGGAAAAAAAGACCGGGAGTCGCGTTGCCATCGTTGCGATGACGGCGCACGCAATGCCGGGAGATCGGGAAGAGTGTCTGGAGGTTGGAATGGACGATTATATTTCGAAGCCCATCGAGTCCGAAGAGTTTTATGAGGTCATTGAGAGATTTGGCTCTCTTGGTAGTGGGGGAGAAGAGATAGCGAGAACCGCGCGAGGTGATCTGGATGAAAAAAGCGATCCTCAGGGCGGCGAGAAGGAATTCGATAAGGCGATCTTTGATGCGGAAGCGTTTAGTCAGCGGATCGGGGACGAGGCTCTAATGCGTGAGCTGATCTTGATATTTGAGGAAGAAATGGAAGCGATGTGGGTTTCTCTCCAAGAAGCTGAAGAGCGTCAGGATATGAAATCGATTTATGAGTCCGCCCATCGTTTGAAGGGGCTGGTCGGGAATTTCTGCGCTCGTCGTGCCTGGGAGCATGCCACCAAGTTAAATGACCGGGCAAAGAAAGGGAGCCATAGCGATGATGTGAGTGAGTCAGTGGAAGGCTTTGAGCGGGAGCTGAGATTATTAGAATCCTCCTTGTGCGACTTCCGGGAGAATCTTGAGAATAAGGTAAACTCTCTGTGAGCGATTGACCCTGAGAAGGTTAGTGGTGTTGGTAGGACAAAAGAGAAGAGGGGAGTCGGGGTTGCAAAAAGTGGTTCGTTATTATGTCCTCGACGAATGAAGCCCTTGGTATGGATGAACGGCTCCCTTCAGTCGTCTGAGGAAATGCGTATTTCGCCATTCGATCATGGATTTACGGTGGGTAATGGGGTGTTTGAGACTATGATTTCCTATGAGGGATACCCGTTCGCTTTCGCCAGGCATTATGAACGGCTCGAGCGTTCAGCAGCAGTCATGGGGCTGTCGCTACGCCCGCGAAACGAGCTTCTTGAGGCGAGCCTTCAGGTTCTAGACGTCAATGATTTGAGTGGAAGTCCAGCCCGCTTGCGAATCACGGTCACCGGGGGACCTGCTCCATTGGGGAGCGAGCGGGGGAATTCCGGGGAGACCACGCTGGTTGCTGCCAGTCCGACGCAGGCATGGAGCGATATGGAGGATGTGATCGTGGTGTCTCACTCACGCAACGAGAACGGTGCTCTTGTTGGAGTGAAGTCGACCTCTTATGGCGAAAATGTGGTGGCTCTGGAGGAAGCGAGATCTCTTGGGGCCGGTGAGGCGATCTTCCCCAATACGAAAGGTGAATTGTGTGAGGGTACGGGTTCCAACGTGTTTCTTGTGAGCGAGGGAGTGTTTCTGACTCCTCCACTGAGTGGGGGATGTCTGGCTGGCGTTACCAGGGCTCTGGTGATCGAGCTGTGTGGGCGTCATGGGATTGAGGTCAGGGAGAAAGCTGTTCCCGTGGCGCTCTTGGAACGGGCAGAGGAGGCGTTTCTGACTTCGACCACAAGGGGAGTACATGCCATCAGAGAAGTGAATGGAAAAATCCTGGGCCGTGAGCCGGGTCCAATTACCAGAACACTCGGGAGAGCCTTCCGAGCGTTAGTAGAAACAGAGATAGATCCTTGAGGTCATTCAGATCACCAGACACGCTTTACTCCGTAGGAGTCAAAGATCTCATTGGGACTGATAAGCGAAGCGCTCTGCTCCAGAGCTTCTGCAACCAGAAGTCGATCGAATGGGTCCCGATGATGCCTTGGTAGTCGGGTAGTTCGGGCGAGAGCCGCTGAGCTCAAGGGGAGTATTTCGAGTCCTATGGACTCGATAGTGCTGTTGAATTCTTCTCCGAGACCGTAGGGGATTCTCAGACGCCCCAGTCCGGTTTTTACTGCAAGTTCCCACGACGTCACGGAACTGACCAGCGATCTGGAATCTCCTTGCTCAATCAGATTTGCTGCGGTTTCTGAAAGCTCGGGAGCACCCTCGAGAAACCAGACGACCGTATTGGAGTCGAGTAGAAGATTCATTAGAACAGCAGGGTGAGTTCTCAATAGTCGTTTGCGACTAGGAGACCGGACCCCGGGATAAGTCCCGGGGTCCGGCAAGGCAGGGGGTTTCAGGGCAGCAGTAAAGTGAAATCAGTCGCAGGGACTTTTCAGATCGGGCGAATTCAATCTGAGGATAAAGAATCCAGATATCGGAGGGTGAATTTCGAGAGGCTTTGGGCGCTGAGGACTCGTAGGGCGCGACCGAGAAAAAGGGGTGCAACTGGAAAGGCGATTTGCTTCAGAGGGGTTCATCGAAGTCATCAGCCATCCAGAACCCGGATCCGCTTGCCATGCCTCGTCTTGGTAGATTCGGTTGGGGAGTGGGTGGGCGAAGTTCGGCTACGGTGCGACCATGCTTCGTGATCTGGAACACTTCGCCGTCGGTCATGATCTCTGCCACGATAGAGCTCAGTTTGGTCTTGGCTTCAAAGATTCCAATTCTCCTCACGGAAAACAAACTAGTCTAACTAGTTTAAATAGAAAAGGGAAAAGTCAGGTAGTTCATTATTTCATGGAAAAGGCTAATTATTAGATGGTTATAATGAATTTGGGCGATCAGTTCCACCCAGAGATCGGCAAAACACTACCGATTTTGGAGCGAGGTTGGCCTCAATTTCCCCTGCTCAGGGCCTAAGAAATCTTCTTAAGCGACCCAGTTTATTTCTGTAGGGCGGCTTGACCGCGAATGGGTCGCGGGTCAGCCAGCGGCGGGTAAAGGAGCGCTCGTGGCTGAATTGCTCGAATCCTGACCGGCCCCGATAGCGACCCAGTCCACTTTTGCCCAGTCCGCCGATGGGAAGCAGGTGATTCGTCCCGGTCTTCATGACGTCGTTGAAGCAAACCGAGCCTGATGGGAGAGAGCTCGCGATTTGCTCACTTTCTCCTCGATTGTTCGAGAAGATGTAGAGGGCGAGAGGGGAGGGCATGCTTTTCAGATGGTGGAGAGCCTGCGCAAGATTTGCACAGGGCAGTAAAGGGAGCAGGGGGCCGAAGATCTCTTCCTGCATGACGGGAGAGTCCCATTGTGTGTTTGGGAGAAGGCGGGGTGCGAGAGAGAGTTTCCCTTGGTCATCCGGGCCAATTGATATCGTATCAGAGGTGGTAAGGTTTTGCAGCCTCCGGTAGTGCCTCTTATTTACGATTTTCGCTAAATCCCGATCAGCACTTGCCCCGTATAACCGCCGGATCTCTTCTTCACAGAGTTGGAGGAAAGTATCGTGGAGCTCAGAGGGCAGAACGACAAAGTCTGGAGCGATACATGTTTGCCCTGCATTAAAGAATTTCCCGGCAATAATACGCTCTGCAGCTTTTTCCAGATCCACACCATGGTCGATCAGGCAGGGACATTTGCCACCCAGTTCCAGAAGAACTGGAGAGAGATGCCTTGCTCCGGCTTCAGCGTAGAGGCGTCCCACCTTTTCACCGCCCGTATAGCAAAAGAATTCAAAAGGAAGATCGAGCAGAGCTTCTCCGGTTGCGGCTCCGCCCGTGATCACGGTGGCGTGGCCCGGGTCAAATACGGATGCGATCAGATCTGAAATAAAGGCGGAGGTTGCTGGGGCACATTCAGACGGCTTGAGAATGACACAGTTGCCGGACGCAATAGCAGAGATCAGGGGGCTCAGTGAGAGTTGCAGGGGGTAATTCCAGGGGGAAGCGATCAGCACTCGCCCGAAGGGTTGTCGTCGAATTTCGCTGCGTGCCGGCCAGAAATAAAATGGATTCGCTGCGCGTTGAGGCTTCTGCCACCGCTTCAGGTTCTTCAGGCAATGTCTGAGTTCGCATCTGAGAAAGTGGATTTCTGCCAGCCAGGCCTCAAGTGCAGGTTTGCCAAGGTCGGCCCGTAGAGCCTCGAGCGCCTCGTCAGTACGCTTTTCCAGCTCTTGGGAAAGTTGGGCCAAGCTCTCGCGGCGGAGGGTCAGGTCCTGAGATTTGCTGGTCTCAAAGAACTCCTTCTGCTTGTGAAATATCGCTTGGAAATCTTGAGGATATTCGGCCATGGCCCGTTCTACCGCCCCAGTGTGGCCGAGAATGGGGAGGTGCTCAACCTTTGTAGGCCTCAGAAAGGGTCGAAATCCGCTTTGCGGTTGAATCGTTGGAGATCTCGCCAATCATAGCGGTGGTTCAAGTAGCCGAAAAATCACCCTCATGGTCGCCTCTTCTACGCAAAGAAACAAATCTGTCCTCGTCATAGGGGCTGGGCTGGGAGGGCTCGCAGCAGCTATATCCCTTCGTGCGGAAGGTTTTGACGTTCAGATTGTCGAAAAGAACGCCCAAATCGGGGGCAAACTGAACTTCAAGGAGATCGAAGGTTTTGGTTTTGACCTGGGGCCGTCCATTTTCACGCTGCCTCACCTCTTTCGAAGCCTGTTCGAGCGAGCCGGAAGAAACATGGAAGACTACCTCGAATTAGAGTCGGTGAGTCCTCATTGGCGGAACTTTTTTGAGGATGGAACGACTCTTGATCTTGAGGAGAACCCCAAGCTTATGCGTGCGGAGCTAGGCAAATTGCCAGGGGATGAGGAGCACCACTGGCGGCAATTCCAAGAGTTTATGACCTATGCACGGGGTCAATACGATCTCGTTAATGAAGGCTATTTTAGCAAGGGACTGGATAATGTGTGGGAGTTCATCCGTCACTATGGGTGGCGCAAACTGTTGTTCCAGATGGACCATCGAAACAGCATGGCGGGTTCCATTGCCGATCACTTTGATGACGAATACCTGAGAAGAATATTCGAATACTTCATCAAATATGTGGGCTCCTCGGCTCATGATGCCCCCGGCTACATGAACATGATGCCGGTGATCCAGTTCGACCACGGGCTTTGGTATGTAAAAGGAGGAATGTACAATCTCGCACGAGGACTCGAGCGTCTCGTTCGTGAGCTTGGGATCGGACTGCGACTGGGCGAGGAAGTGGGTAAGATTAATCGAGCAGGGGGACGGTCCGTGAGTGGAGTGACGCTCGAGGGGGGCGAAGAGCTCAGCGCTGATTACGTGGTTTGCAACATGGAAGTCCTGCCTGCATATCGCCGCCTCCTGAGTGAGCCGCCAGCCTTCATGAGGAAGCTGGAGCGTTTCAAGCCAGCCTGCTCCGGGCTTGTTCTCCACCTTGGGACAGATCGCATCTACCCGGAACTGGCTCATCACAATTTCTTTTATTCGCAGAAACAGAGTGTTCATTTTAATTCGGTTTTCCAGGAAGGAAAACTCCCGGAGGACCCCACGATTTATCTTGTTGCACCGACTCGAACCGATCCAAGCAAAGCTCCAGAGGGTCATGACAACCTGAAGATCCTTCCGCATATACCGCCAATCGATCCGGAGAACCCGCACACCATGGAAGATTATATGAGGCTTAAGGAGCGGGTAATTGATAAGCTCGAGAGGATGGGTCTTGAAAACCTCCGAAAGCACACAGTGGTGGAAGACCTGCTTACACCCGTTGATATCGAGGAGCTATACAACTCCAACCAGGGTTCCATATATGGAGTTGTCTCTGACTGGAAATTGAACAGGGGGTTCAAGGCTCCGAAGCAGTCCAGCAAGTATCGCAATCTCTTTTTCACCGGGGGAAGTGTCAATCCGGGCGGAGGAATGCCGATGGCGATCCTCTGCGGGCAGAAAGTGTCCGATAGGGTGGTCTCTTCCGAGGATAAGTATCGCTCCTGAGTTGGATTATCGGTTTTCCTTTTTGTGATGGAGGCTGCGCTTTGGATCGTCACCGGGTTGAGCTTTCTCTCGTGGGTGGTCTCATGGAGTCTCTTCGTCCGGTTTCGGCGGGTTCCGTCCGTTCGGGGAGGTGTCCGCACTGTCCCGCGAATATCAATCGTGATTCCAGCTCGTAACGAAGAGGCAAACATCAAGGTTCTCCTGGAGTCTCTACAGGGGAGCAGAGTTCACGAAATAATCGTGGTAGACGATCAATCAGAAGATCGGACGGAAGCGGTCGCGCGGGAGCTCGGGGCTCGTGTCCTATCTGGAGAAATTCCTCCATCGGGCTGGTTGGGCAAGCCCTGGGCCTGCCAGCAGGGTGCAGAGGCAGCAACCGGGGACTGGCTCCTTTTTGTTGATGCCGATACCAGATTTGTGAAAGGTGGTTTCGAGCGGATCATGGGATTGGCAGAAGGAGAGCCCAAGGTCCATTCAGTCTGTCCCTACCATGAGATTCGAGCGCTCTATGAGCAATTGTCAGCTTTCTTCAACGTCACAATGATACTCGGGATGAATGCTTTTACGGCGAAGGGTGCATCTGCCCGGGATATCGGCTTGTTCGGACAAGTCATGCTGGCTTCAAGGAAGGACTATGATCTCGTTGGTGGGCACTCTCAGGTCAAGGGTGACATACTAGAGAACTTTCAACTTTCGCGGTGTTTCGCTTCTGCCGGCGTAGAGCGCTCCTGCTGGCTCGGTAAAGATACCATTTCCATGAGGATGTTTCCCGGGGGAGTCCGTGACCTGATAGCGGGATGGAGTAAAGGAACAGTCTCCGGGGCGGCCAATACTCCTAAGGCGGTCCTTCTGGGGATTTCCGTATGGATGTCTGGCCTCTTCATGTCCGCTATACCCTTCTGTTTCGGGACTTTGGCCTCTCCACCTCTCGCGGTTGTGATGGGGTCTCTGTATGTCCTTTGGGCTCTGCAGTGTGTGTATTTGTTCCGGGCTTCCGGGAGGTATTCCATTCTGGCAGCCTTACTATTTCCTGTGGGGCTCTTATTCTATCAGGTCGTGTTCTTTCAAGCTGTGAGGAGGAAGAAACAAGGAGGAACAGTTCAGTGGAAGGGGCGTGATGTTTCTTGAGGTTCCAAATGTAATGATCGTGGTCCTCAACCTGACCGTGATACCGATATGCCATGTAGTGCCCTCATGGCTTCTTACGCGTAAGGAGGGAAACATATTCCGCCCGGAATCGTATTTGTTCCGTGAGCGGAAATGGGAAATGGGAGGGCGGCTCTACGAGCGTTGTCTTGCGATACGCCTCTGGAAGGATCTGTTGCCTGACGGCGCACTTTGGTTTGGCGGATTCGCTAAAAAATCTCTCGTAGGTCGCGACTTGGAATATATCTCTCGGTTCCGAATGGAAACTTGTCGTGGTGAATTAGCTCATCACATCCAGATTCCCTGTGTGCTCATAGCACTCCTTTGGAATCCGTGGCCTCTGGCGGCAATTGTTATTACGGCATACGCCTTTGTCTCAAATGTTCCATGTATCGTGGTCCAGCGGCATACACGGCACCGGTTGTCCCGCCTAATATCTAATCTCCAGGGTAAGCTCAATCAGGGCGGGGCATGAAAAGAGTTCTTCCTGCAGCGATCGTTATTCTTATTTCGGCCATGGCGGTTCTCGCGATTGTGCGTGTTCGCTTCTCATCGGATGTTTTTGAATTGCTTCCTCAGGACCTTCCAGAAGCACGAGGCTTGGAGCAGATCAATAGGTATTTCAGTCGAGACGCTCAGCTGATCATCACTTTAGATGGGCAGTCCGCTAGATCTGTTAGTGAAGCAACGGCCTCTTTGGCGAGCACTCTCAGTCAGCAGAAGGTCTTCATTGCGGATGTGTTCCGGGAGGTTGATATGGAAAGAATCGTTGCGGAGGGCGGACCACTTGTCGCCTGGGCTTGGTTCAACGGCCCCCCTGAGAGTCTGGCTCTTCTGGAGCGCCGGCTGGTCTCCCCGCAATCAAGGGAAACCCTCGAGAAGTCGCTGGAAGAGATCAATGATGCCTTTGATACGGAGAGCGCTCTCTTGAAGAGTTACGACCCACTCCAGCTTTCGCAGTTCGGATCCAATCCTGAAGGAGAAGGTGCCCCCTCTCTCGATCCGATGAGGTCATCATCAGGCGAATTCGAAATTCTTTACGTGGAGGGGAGCGGGGTTGATTTTTCCGATTACAGGGAGGTAAGAGACTGGTTAGACAAAGTTCAAAGTTTGGTAAGCCAATGGCTCAAGGAGTGGAATGGAAAGGGAGCGAAGGATATGGAGGTGGAGATTGGATATACCGGAACACCAGCTTTCATGTCAGAGGTTGGAGCTGGGATGGAGCGAGATATGACCATTTCAGTTCTTCTGACCCTCGTCTTGATCTCTGCCCTGTTCTTCCTGGTCCATCGGCAGGTGACTCCTCTCATCTGGCTGTTGGCAGCGATGATGGGCATTCTCGCTATCACCCTTACTATTGCTGAGATGGCACTTGGGGAGCTGAGTGTGATCAGTGTAGGTTTTGCTGCGATTCTGATGGGGCTGTCGGTAGACTACGCCATCGTTCTTTATCGGGAGGCTCTTGGTAATCTGGGGTCTCCCAGAACGCTTCGAAGGGCGGTGGGCCCGGGGATAGCTTGGGCAGCCGTGACAACTGCGGCGGTTTTTCTCAGTCTGAACTTAAGTTCCCTACCGGGGCTAGCCGAGCTCGGCAATCTTGTTGCCTTGGGAATACTGGTTGGGGCCTTGGTGATGTTGTTTGGGTTTGCTCCAGTCGCGGTGCAATTTGCGGGGAAACGGTCTCATGGTAGTGCTCGCGACTGGGTTCCTTCCTCGATGAGGAAGGGGGCGGCAGGAGTTCTCGCTGTGCTCGTCCCGCTCGCTGCGATCTGGTCGGCTCTGATGATTGAGAAGCCAGTAATTGAGGCGGAATTTCATCCATTCAGAATGAAGGAGAGCCCAGCCCTGATCGCATGGAATGAGATGCGTGAAAAATTGCATGGCGAGAGCCAGACTACCCCGGCGGTGATCACTGCCGCGAATTTTGGAGAGCTGCACACCCAGCTCCAAGCCTTTAAGCAGAGGTCTTCAAGGGCACAGGAGGCAGGGTTAATTGAGAGTATTATTCTCCCGGATTCCTGGGTGCCGCATCCTGAATATCAACGCCGGAACGCCAAGCTCCTAAGAGCGCTGATCAAGGAAGGGCCACGTCTTCTCTCAGAGATTGACGAGGCTGGATTCACGAAGGAAGGGATGGATCTGACGCGTGAGGTGATTAATTCGTGGACACACTACCTCGACCAGCATGATGGCAAGCAGCCAGTCCGTCCGGCTGGGAGTTTGGCGAAATGGACTGTCGACCAGATCGTAACGGAAAGTGAAGATATAGTTGCGGCTGTGGTGGCCTTGACACCGGTGAATCCGAGTGAAAGGGAGTGGGTTACTGCGATCTGTGATGACCATTCCAATGTAGCGAGCTTGCCCTCGCTCGGGACGGCCTTGAACGAGCGGATCGGTGATGATTTGTGGAAGATATTCGTGCCAATGCTCGTCCTTTTAACGGCTGTACTGGCTCTGGTCTATCGCTCATGGAGGGATCTGTTCCTGACGCTTCTGGCCCTTCTCTTTGGTGGGTCTGTGATCGTTATTCTCACGATCTGGACTCCGTTGTCGTGGAACTCATTCAATGTCTGTGGAATTCCACTTCTGTTTGGTATCGGCCTCGATTTCAGTATTCACATGCTTTTTGCGTTGAGGCGGAGTGGAGGAGACCTTGGGGCAGTACGAAAGAGAATGGGAAAGGCGGTGGCCTTTTGTGGACTCTCTTCTGCTGTCGGTTTTGGGTCACTAGCAACGGCCTCTGCGGACGGTCTCTCCAGCCTTGGAGTGGTCTGTGCGATAGGAATTCTCGCTAATACTTTTGTTGCAGTGATTCTCCTGCCTTCTTGGTATTGCTTCGTACATCCGGTTTCGAATTCTGCGGCTGACAGCGGGGATCAAGTTGATTAGCGTTCCCTGAGATGCAGAGGTTTACATTTCAGCTTCTGATCCTCATATCTCTCGTTTCGGGAGTTAAGCTCATGGCGGATACCAAGGGCGGCGGGGAGCAGGTGGTGCGACGTTGGCTGTCGACCAATGCCGGGGTTGAGGTGCTCAAAGTCGAGTTCACCCAGATAAGGAAACTGACCAGCCTTAAATCCGTGATCCGTCAGCATGGAGTCCTGTGGATGGATCGGAGGGCAGGTGCGAGATTCCGTTGGCAGATTGGTAATCCGCCGAGAACAATTGTGACACGGGTTAAAGATGAGTTGCTGGTTATGCGGCCCCGGTCTCTCCAGTATGAGAAAAGTCCGGCGGGCGAGAGCAAAAACAGCATGGCGATTCTAGCTGGGGGCTTTCCTCGGGACTGGGAAGAATTCCAGAAAAAATACGAATTACTTGGAGTGAAAAGCCTGAATGGAACTCACCGGATCAATGTTCAGCCCAGAGGGCAGCTGGCCCATGGAGTCCGCGTTCTTACCTTCGTCACTGAGAGCGCGAAAGGAATCCTGCAATCCGTAGATCTGACTCTTCGGGATGGATCCTCGCAGCAGATCGTATTTGACCGGGTGGTGACGGGCCCCCAACTGAGCGACAATCTTTTTGAGCCCGACCTGACAGGCTATCGTGCTGCGAATTTCAAGTGATTGAACAGTATCATGGCTGATTCACTTAAGAACGGAGACAGACATGTAGTGGTCGTTGGAGCTGGTCCCGGTGGAATCACAGCTGCAATGATCCTCGCGCATCGGGGCTACCGTGTCACAGTGGTAGAGAAGGCCGGGCAGGTCGGAGGACGTAGTGCCTGTCTGCATGCGGGCCCTTATGCCTTCGATACTGGACCGACGTTTCTTCATCAGAAATTTACCCTCGAGGAAATGTTTCGGGAGGCAGGCCGTAATCTGGATGATGAACTCGACCTGATTCAGCTAGATCCGATGACTCGCTTGAAGTGGGGGCAGACCTCGATGGAAACGACTTCAGATCCTGTGAAAATGGCGGCAGAGATTGAGCGGGTATTTCCCGGGGAGAGCGAGGGATTTCATCGTTTCATGGCTGATCAGGAGGAGAAGTTCCGGTTGCTTGTTCCTTGTCTGACGGCTTCCTACAGTAAGTTCCGGGATCTCTTTCGGAAGTGCCTGCTTGACGCCTTGCCCTATGTTGCAACCAAGCATTCTGTGTTTTCGCTGCTGGGAGAGTATTTTTCTGATGAGCGCTTGCGACTCGCATTCACCTTTCAGTCAAAATATCTGGGAATGTCTCCGTGGAAGTGTCCGGCACTCTTCAGTATACTCGCTTTTCTTGAGTATCGATTTGGGATTTATCATGTCCAGGGAGGTATCAGCAGAATTTCGGAGAAGATGGCAGAAATTGCAGAGAGGGACGGAGCAGAGATACGTCTTGAGGCCTCTGTCAGAGAGGTCCTCAGTGAGGGGTGGGAAACCAGTGGTGTGCTGCTTGAATCGGGAGAAGTGATCAAGGCCGACGCCGTGATCCTGAATGCAGATTATGGGTATGCGGTCACCCAGTTGTTGAGTGGGCATAATGTTCCGGAGCACAAGGTGCGCCGGAAGGGGTTTTCCTGCTCGACCTTCATGCTCTACCTTGGTCTCGACACGCTCTACAAGGCAGAGCCGCATCATCAGATTCTTTTCGCGGATGACTACCGGAAAATGTTACTGAGATTCAGGAAGAGCGTACCGTTTCTGAGGATATGTCCGTTTATGTGAGAAACTCCTCAGTGACAGATCCACTGGTAGCACCTGAGGGGCACTCCAATCTTTACGTTCTGGTGCCTACAATCAATACCCGTCATGAAGTTGACTGGCCCGGTATGCAATCGGCCTATCGGGACAAGGTCTTGGACCGGATCGAGGCGCAGACGGGCATGAAAGATCTTCGCGGACGGATTGTAGAGGAGCGCATGATTACTCCTCAGAACTGGTGTGAGGATGGCTCAATTTTTATGGGGGCGACTTTCAATCTGAAGCATACCCTCAACCAGCTTCTCTACCTGCGGCCGCACAACCGGTATTCCAAATTTCGCAATCTCTATCTGGCAGGTGGAGGAACTCACCCTGGCAGTGGATTGCCGACAATTTATGAGTCCGCTCGAATAAGTGCGAATATGGTATCTGAGCAGTTCGGATCAAAATATGACCGGATTGACCTGACAATGCCTCTCTTAAGGTCAGGTTCCTGAGGCAAGAAGAATTCTATGGGTGGTGGTAGCCCCATCTATGGAGGACGCTGTGAGGTCGGAAGATCTCCGATTTATTTCTGGCAGGCAGGGAGGGCGCTTTGTAGCGTCCGGGCCCTGCTGCAAGAGCGGTGTGGAACATCGAACAACCTTGAATATCATGTCAGACCACTTCCCCAACGTCTCCAAGATTGAATTTGAAGGTCCGGGCTCGGACAACCCGCTCGCTTTCCGGCACTACAACCCGGACGAACTCGTTGCCGGTAAGAGCATGAAGGATCACCTGCGCTTCGGTGCTGCTTACTGGCATTGTATGCGCAATCCACTGGGAGATCCGTTTGGAGCGGGTACAGCTCACATGCCATGGGATGATGGGAGTGAGTCCCTCGACAATGCGCTCGCAAGGGTGCCGGTCTTTTTTGAGTTTCTGGAGAAGAGTCAGATTGATTTCTACTGCTTTCACGATCGGGATGTTTCTCCTGAGGGTTCCGGGTGGTCCGAGACGCATTCAAATCTTGAGCGGGTCACTGAAGAGTTGAAGCGGGCTCAGGATAGCAGTGGTAAGAAACTGCTCTGGGGAACTGCCTGTCTTTTTGCGCATCCGCGTTATGCTCAGGGAGCGGCTACCTCGCCTAGTGCCGATGTGTTTTCCTATGCCGCAAGCCAGGTAAAGCACGCGCTTGAGGCGACCCACGCTCTGGGTGGCGAAGGATACGTATTCTGGGGAGGCAGAGAGGGTTACGCCTCTTTGATCAATACGGACATGAAGCGCGAACTCGACCACCTTGCCCGGCTGCTGCACATGGCAGTAGATCATGCCAAGAAGATCGGATTTACCGGACAGTTCTACATTGAGCCGAAACCCCGCGAACCCTCCACTCACCAATATGACTCTGACGCGGCGGCCTGTCTTAACTTTCTCAGGGAGTATGACCTGATGGATCACCTTAAGCTCAACATTGAGACCAATCATGCGGAGCTGGCGGGACATACGATGGAGCATGAACTGGATGTTGCTTCTGCTGCAGGAGCCCTCGGGTCAATCGATGCAAATCGTGGGGATCAGCTGATCGGGTGGGATACAGATCAGTTCCCAACGAATATTTACCAGTGCGCAAATATCATGCTCAGGGTTCTGAAAATGAACGATGGTGCGGGCTTCACAACAGGGGGCCTGAACTTTGATGCCAAGAGGCGGAGAGAGTCGCATCTCCCGGACGACCTTTTCCACGCTCATGTGGGAGGGATGGATGCCTTTGCCCGGGGACTTAAGATTGCCGGTAGGATCATAGCGGATGGCCGATTCGATGAATTTGTCCGGGCTCGTTATCAATCTTTCGATTCAGGAGTAGGGGCAGAGATTGAGACGGGGCAAACCAGCCTTGAGTCGTTGGATGCCTACGCATTGGGCATAGAGGCGCCGGTCCTCGAGAGTGGCCGTCAGGAAATGCTAGAGAACCTTCTTAACGATTACCTTTAGGCCTTCCGGGGTTTGGCAGGCTTCGGTCAAGATCTTGAGTGGCGCGGATGACCTGTCCGGAAACCCAAGATCACCGGCCGATCTTCCGCGCCACTACTAGCTACACGGCAGAGTGCTGGAGCATGAGGCATGCCAATTGTTCGCCGGATTGGCTTCGGCGCGGGTAGGAGAGAAGGATGCCCGGAAGGTTCCGCTGGATAACCGAACCGTGAGTGCCGAGTGGCGCGGATGACCCTCTCAAGAAAAACCCAAAAATCCAGGGAGGCCACCGCGCCACTACTAGACACACGGAGAGTCATTCAAAGCATCTGCCGTGCCAACCTGCCTCAGATAGGGGTGGCCGAGTGTCTGATTTGGGGGAATTTCCACGAAAAGCCAAGATTGAGGGGTTTCGGTTTGGGTAAAATCTCGCAGTGTAAGGCGGTCCTGCTATGAAAGTCTTCGTTCCTATCACCGCGTAAAATCATGCCCTTAGTCCTTGGTTTAGACTCTTCCACGCAGAGCGTTTCTGCCGTCGTTCTTGATACAGATTCGGATTCGATCATCCATGAGGAGTCAGTCAGTTTCGGTGTTGACCTGCCGGACTATGGTCAGCCCTCGGGCTTCATCCCGGGTGGAGAAAACGGGGAAGTCCATAGTGATCCAATGATGTGGCTGGATGCCCTGGAGCTGGTATTCTCCCGCCTTGCGCAAAGTTCCGTAGAGATGTCGGACATCGTCGCGGTCTCCGGTTCAGGCCAGCAGCATGGAAGTGTCTATCTCGACGAGGGTTTTGTCGACACGGTAGGCAATCTGGATCCACGGGAGACACTCAAGGGGCAGATTCTTTCCCACCTTACGAGGCAGACAGCGCCAATCTGGATGGATAGTTCTACAACTGTGGAGTGCGGTGAAATCACCCGGGCGCTTGGGGGTGATACGGAAGTGTGCAGTCGGAGTGGGTCCATTGCGATCGAACGCTTCACAGGACCACAAATCCGTCGATTTGCAAAGACGAGTTATGACGGCTGGGAGTTGACGGGAGTAGTCCACCTTGTGAGCTCCTTCATGGCGTCAGTCGTTGCCGGTAAAAGTGTTGCAATTGATCATGGAGATGGCGCGGGGATGAACCTGCTCAATCTCGCTTCGGGAGGCTGGGATGACGAGTTGCTTGAAGCGACTGCTCCGGGTTTGCGGGCAAAGCTTCCCTCCCCGGAGCCATCCGCAACGGTGGTGGGTAATGTCAGCCAGTTCTTTGTTGAGAACCATGGAATGGATCCGAATTGCAAAGTCGTCCTCTTCTCGGGAGATAACCCCTGCAGTCTCGTTGGGATGGGAGCCTCAAAGCCTGGGAAGCTGGTTATCAGCCTCGGCACGAGTGACACTCTTTTTGCTGCGATGCCGGAGCCTCGGACGGACCCAAATGGTTTCGGGCATGTGTTCGGCAATCCAATGGGAGGTTTTATGAGCCTCATATGCTTTTTGAACGGGTCACTTGCCCGGGAGAGGGTGAAGGATAGACTGGGGCTGAGCTGGTCAGATTTTGATCGAGAGGGACTGGAACAGACGCCGGTAGGCAACCTGGGACGCGGCATGCTCCCTTTCTTCGGATCAGAAATTACGCCCAGGGTAACGTCCTCTGAGGCGGTATATTTTGGATGGCCGAAGGGGGAGAGGGAGCCGGCTGCGGTTGTGCGGGCTCTTCTCGAGGGACAATTTCTGAACATGAAGGTCTCCTCGAGGTGGCTTGGAGTCTCTCCAGAGACCATTTATCTTACCGGTGGAGCGTCGAAAAATACGGGAATTGCTCAGACGGTAGCGGATGTCTTCGGCGTTCCGGTCTCCCGGCTGAGCGTGCCCGGATCGGCGGCTCTTGGAGCTGCCATGAGGGCTGCCAACGCTGTGTGTGGAATTTCCTTAGACTCCCTCGAAGCGGCTTTTTGCCAGCCTGATAGTGGTTCAACCGTGCAGCCAAGGGAGGGAACGGGTAAAATCTACGAGGAATTGGAGCAAAAATGGGTCTCAGCCTTGCACGAAGCGTTTCCGCTCCTTAAGGACTGAGGGTACTACGTAACTAACCAGAACAATGGCACGACCAGTAACACTCTTCACCGGCCAGTGGGCCGATCTCTCTCTCTCCGATCTTCTGCCTAAGGTAAAGGACATGGGCTATGACGGAGTCGAACTTGCCTGTTGGGGCGATCACTTTGACGTTCAGCGGGCCCTCAACGAGGATGGCTACGTCGAAGGGCGGTGGGAGCTGCTCGAGAAAAATGACATGGTGTGCTATGCGATTTCGAATCACTTGGTCGGACAAGCGGTTTGTGACCTGATCGATGAACGGCACCAATCGATTCTCTCCCCTGAGGTCTGGGGTGACGGCGATCCTGAGGGGGTAAGACAACGGGCAGCACAGGAGATGATTGATACAGGCAAGGCCTGTCGCAAATTCATCGACGCAGGAGCGTCTTTCATGGCCGATAAGCCAGTGGGATCCGGAAGAGCAATGGTCAATGGATTTACCGGGTCCAGTATCTGGCACTCTATTTATGCCTTTCCGCCGACTAGTCAGGAGTATTACCAGAAGGGCTTTGACGATTTTGCAACTCGCTGGAAGCCGATTCTGGATGAGTTCGACGCAGTCAATGTCGATTTCGGCCTAGAAGTTCACCCGACAGAGATCGCCTTCGACATCGCGTCTGCAGCCCGAGCCGTTGAGGCCGTCGGGGGGCATTCGAGATTTGGATTCAATTATGACCCCAGCCACCTCGGCTATCAGGGAGTTGACTACGTGAAGTTTATCCGTGACTTCCCTGACAGGATCTTCCATGTCCATATGAAGGACGCGTGGTGGGGGCATGGAGATGGAAGCGTGGGCGTCTTCGGTGGCCATACCGACTTTACGGATGCGCGCCGTTTCTGGGATTTTCGCTCGGTGGGCCGGGGCGATACAGATTTTGAGGAAATCATGGTGGCTCTCAATGACATCGCCTATGCAGGACCGTTGTCCGTGGAGTGGGAAGATGGGCGGATGGACCGATTCCACGGTGCAGCCGAGAGCTGTGCCTTCACCAAGGATCTTGATTTTGCGCCCAGTGACGTGATTTTCGATTCGGCTTTCGACAAGGAAAATCAGTAACACCGAACCAGAGCGAAATCATGGCAACAAGAGTGGGAGTCATCGGAGCGGGTGGCATGCTCCAGTATCATGCACCCGGTTTTCGGCAGGGTGGTGGTGAGCTGGTTGCAATTGCTGATGTAAATAAGGAGGCTGCACAGGCTTCCGCGGACGAGTGGAACGTTTCACAGGTATTTGGAAATACCGGGGAGCTTCTTGATTCGGACATTGATGCGGTAAGCATTATCGTTCCGAACAAGTTTCATGCTCCGCTGGCTATTCAGGCTCTTGAGGCAGGGAAACACGTTTTCTGCGAAAAACCTCCAGCTCTTAACGCGGGAGAGGTTGAAGAGATGATTGCCGCGGCTGAAAAGTCCGGCAAGGTCCTGATGTTCAATTTCAACAACCGTGCCCGTCCGGAGTCCCAGGCTATGATGAAGCACATAGCGGATGGAACTGTAGGGCGAATTAACTCGGCACAGGCGCAGTGGATCCGGCGGACAGGAATACCAGGATTCGGAGGCTGGTTTACCACAAAGGAGCTGTCCGGTGGCGGCCCGGTTATCGACCTGCTTCACATGATCGATCTCGCTCTTTATTTCATGGGATACCCGGAGCCGGCTCATGTCCTCGGCCAGACTTTCGACGACTTTATTACGGATAAGGCTTTCAAGGGTCCGTGGGGGATTCCAGACAATGCGGATGGAAAAACTGATGTGGAGGCCGCAGCTCATGGGTTCGTTACCTTCAAGAGTGGACAGGTTCTCAGCTTACGGAACTCGTGGGCTGAGATGATAGAAAGAGAAGTTGTGTCCGTTGTCTTCCAGGGAAGCAGAGCGGGTGGCAAGGTGGAGCGTCTCTTTGGGAGCGACGGCTTGGACGACACCGCGATCGATACTTGTGAGCTTTACACACAGGAAGAGGGGAAGTCGGTTAATCAGAAGATTGAAACGGAACCATGTGAGGACATGGGGCGGATCGCTTCGGCAGCTAATTTCGTGGAGACCATCGAGGGTAGTGCAGCTCCTCTTAATACTCCGCAGGAAGCCCTGAAGCTCATGCAGATCATCGACGCGCTCTACCAGTCGGCAGAGACTGGAGCCCCGGTAGCGCTTTAGGACCTCTAGCGAGGCTTCTCTTTCCAGAATTTTACAAGTAACAGGACACGTAAAATGGCACTTAATAGAAAACTTCGAATGGGAATGGTTGGCGGTGGACGCGGTGCGTTCATCGGCGCGGTACATCGCATGGCCGCCAATCTGGATGGTAAGATTGAACTGGTTGCGGGGGCGTTCTCCTCTGATCCCGAGAAATCAAAACTCAGCGGAGAGGATTTTTTCCTGTCACCGGATAGGGTCTACGGATCTTACGAGGAGATGGCAGAGAAAGAAGCGGCTCGGGAAGACCCGATCGATTTTGTCACGATCGTGGTGCAGAATCACCTTCACGTCGCTGTTGCGAAAACCTTCCTGGAGGCGGGGTTCAATGTCGTATGTGACAAGCCTCTTTCGAGTAATCTTGAGGACGCCAAGGATTTACAGAAACTTGTGCACTCAAGCGGCAAGGTCTTTTGCCTGACTCATAACTACACGGGATATCCGATGGTGAAAGAGGCCCGGAGAATGGTTCAGGATGGAGAACTGGGAAGGCTTCTCAAGGTTGTAGCGGAATATCCACAAGGCTATGCGGTCGGAGATGTCGAGGGTGAAGGGCAGGGACAGATTTCGAACTGGCGGGCGGATCCGGCAATCGCGGGGTCGTCTAACTGTATGGGGGATATTGGTACTCATGCTCATAATCTCGTGCGCTATATCTGTGGAATCGAAGTCGATGAGCTGGCTGCTGAACTTTCGGCGTTTATCCCCGGTCGTGAACTCGATGATGATGGAAACTGCCTCGTGCGGTTTACCGATGGAGTGAAGGGTATTATCTACGCGTCGCAGATTTCGAATGGTGACGAAAACAATCTCAATATCCGGGCGTATGGAACGAAGGCCTCGATCGAGTGGCATCAGGAAGATCCTAACGAGTTGATCGTGAAGTACGCGAATGCCCCACGGAAAATATATCGTCGTGGTAACGAGTATCTGGGGGAGGCAGCATCGTCAAATTCCCGGACTCCTTTTGCGCACCCGGAGGGCTTCATCGAGGCTTTCGCCAACGTATATCTCGCGGCCGCAGCTGCTATTGCTGATCAGATTGAGGGGAACGACCCGCCTGCAGGGGGCTACGATTTCCCGACGGTTGACGATGGAGTTGCAGGTAATGCCTTTATCAAAGCGTGCGTGGACTCTTCCCGGAGCAATGCGGCTTGGACCAAGCTGGACCGTTAATCTCAGCAGGAGAGGGCTCTGGATTGCTGCAATGCAATTCCGTGATTGCGATCTTCAGTCGCAGTCTTCATGCTAATTGGAACCATTCAAATTACCATGAAGCAGCGACTATCAATCATTCTCCCAATCGCTTTGGCGGCGACTATGGTTCCCCTTGCGATCGGTCAGAAGGACGGTGAGTCCAAGGGAAAGAATGCCGATAAGATTGCGCCAAGTCTTCCAGAGAAGGCTTTCGCCGAGGCCAAGAAAAAGCGAAAGTTACTCGTTTTCTCGCGAACCACGGGTTTCCGCCATGGATCCATCGCAACCGGTCTCACCGCGATGAAGATGATGGGTGAGAAAACCGGTGCATTTGAAGCGATTCTAAGCGACGACTTGAATAATTTTGAGAGCGATAAGATCAATCAGTTTGATGCCATTCTCTTTCTCAACACCACTGGGGATCCTTTCATGGAAAAGGGCAAGCCGGACGCCAAGGCTCGGTCCGAGAGGCTACAGAAGAACCTGCAAGATTTTGTGAAAAGTGGAAAGGGTTTTGCGGGCTTTCACTCCGCGACAGATACCTTGAAGCCTGGTGGTGGAAGGACTCCGGAATACTCCAAGATGATCAATGGTGCGTTCGATGGGCACCCCTGGGGTGGAGGGAGTAATGTGACGATCGCGGTGGAAAAGGGACAGGAAAAGCACCCAATCGTCGCCCATCTCGGCGGCAAGAGCATGAGCTTCAAAGAAGAAATCTACCAACTCCGAGACCCCTACGATTCGAGCAAGGTGCAGATGTTGCTTCGGCTTGACTTGGAGAGAAGCGATAAGAAAAATCTGAAGCGCGCAGACCGTGACTACGGGGTGGCTTGGGTCCGGAAGTGGGGAGAGGGACGTGTGTTTTACTGCTCTCTGGGACATAATGACGCAATGTATTGGCATCCAGAGGTCCTGAAGGTGTAT
>DIHT01000026.1:0-2517 GCA_002420305.1 Akkermansiaceae bacterium UBA5689
TCCGAGACTCCGGTCACGGATGGAGAGCGAGTCTACTGTTACTTTGGGAACCTTGGAGTCTTCGTTCTTGATATGGATGGTAACCCGCAGTGGTCAAAAAGATTTACCCCCCGGAAAACCCGCTACAGCTGGGGAACGGCGGCCTCTCCCGTTCTTCATGGAGGCCGTCTCTACGTGGTGAACGATAATGAGGTAGATTCATGGTTGCTGGCTCTTGACGCCAAGACGGGAAAGGAGGCTTGGAAGGCAAGTCGGGAGGAAAAAAGTAACTGGTCGGCTCCACATATCTGGGAGAATAAGAAGCGCACGGAGATCGTGGTAGCCGGCAGTGGTCGGACGGTCTCCTATGACCTCGCGGGCAAGGAGCTCTGGTGGTGGCATCGCGGGATGTCGAGTATTACGATAGCCACACCCTACTCATCGTCAGACTTGCTCTACGTCAGTTCGGGATATGTGGGAGACAAGAAAAAGCCGATTTATGCTATCAGGCCTGGGGCGCAGGGAGACATTTCCATCAAGCCCTTCAAAAAGAGCGACAACGAGTATGTTGCCTGGTGTAACTGGGAGGCGGCTCCGTACAATCCATCCACCCTGCTCTATCAGGGCCAAGTGTATTCGCTCCTCGACAGGGGGTGGCTGCGAGCTCTCGATCCGGAAAGCGGGGAGTTCGTCTATGAGCGGAAACGTCTTCCACCCGGTGCTGGGTATACAGTTTCCCCCTGGGCCTACAATGGGAAGGTCTTCTGCCTGAACGAGGATGGAGAGACCCGGGTCGTAGAGGCGGGGAAGGAGTTCAAGTATCTCCATACGAACAAGCTGGCGGATGATGACATGGCTATGGCCAGCCCCGCGATGGTTGGAGATCGCCTCCTCATCAGGACCGCAGCTCGGGTCTACTGTATCAGGAAGGGAGAATAAGGAGTAGCTTTCCTGTCTCGTAAGCTAGCGGCTGCTAGCAGTTGGCCATTTATAATCCGCGGCGGCTGAATTTTGGCTTTAAATACCTCCTCGGAGTGGAGTCCGGACTGGCAATCCGGCCGCTGCTCTTTTCAATCACCGTGACCTGAACAGGAGAGCCTATCTCATCAAGGCGCAGTTCGTAGGTTTCACCGGGCCGGGATTCAAATCCAAAGGGAGCGGTGCCACGGATTGTCCTTCGTCCCCGCTTGAGAGTGAAGATGACTGTGCCCGCGGGAACGCGATACTTACGGGGCGCCAGAATCTCAAATGGTGTTTCAAAGCGGAGGAGCCATCCATTGCTGCCATTATCTTCAGGGCCAATCAGGCGTCGTCCTGTGAAGGGTTCTTCTGCCGGCATGACGATTTGGGCAAACCCGGTCTCTCGGACGACAATTCTCGACGCGCCCGGATCGATGGCGCAACCGGCGACAAGCAAGGACACACCTAGCGAGGCTATCAGAGAGTCGGCACGAGACACGAGGTATGAAATGCCTCAATGAATGGGGCTTTACGATCGAAAACCGGAGAATACATCTTGCTGCCACAGCCTTGTGAGCCAGAATTACATAATTCTAAACCTATGATAATGAGATTGTTGAATAATGTATTGGTCGTGGCGATCCTCTGTGGACTGGCTCAGGGCCAGTCGATCGGAATCAACTTCAACAGCGGTCGGGACCTCGGCGCCCAATTGAATCCTGATGAGGTAGCAGGTCATCCCGATGTGGTGCAGGATAACTGGAACAGTACTAATGGTTTTGCCAGTGGTAACGAGGCGAACCTTCTTGGAGCTAATGCAGGCGCTCTTGTGGATAGCTCGGGCGATGTCACTGGAGCTACGGTGACATGGGCGTCCAACGGAACTTGGAATACAAATAACGGGACTGGGTCCGGGGACAACAAGCTGATGAATGGCTACATTGATCACACTGGAGGGTTCTCTAATGTCGAGGTCTCGAACATCACCTATGCCAACTACGATGTGTATGTCTATTTTGGAAGTGATGGCAATGGGAGGACCGGGGCGATAGAGAGCGCGACAGCAGGTCAAACGTTCTCCTACACGACTAGTTCCCAGCAGGGTGGCGGGTTTCCCGGTTCTTACGTCCTCACCGAGGATGAAAGCGGAGGGAACCCAGTTGCCAACTTTTGTGTATTCCGGAATCAGAGATCCACGACCTTTTCTGCCCAGGTGAACCGGGGCTCCAGCAACTCTGGATTTCACGGGATTCAGATTGTCGCGACTGCTCCCCCGGAGGATGCGGACAATGATGGACTGATAGATAGTTGGGAGCTCGCCAACGGTCTGGCAACAGACGATGATGGATCGGCTAACCTCGTCAACGGCCCAGATGGTGATCCTGATAATGACGGGTTATCCAATCTCGAAGAGTTTATCCGCGATACAAATCCTCGCGAGCCGGATAGTGACGGAGATGGTCTTGCCGACGGGGTAGAGAGTAACAGTGGAAATTTTGTCAGCCTGAGCGACACCGGTTCAGATCCTCTTTCTGCGGATAGTGACGGGGATGGACTTTTGGATGGAGCTGAGGTTGC
>DIHT01000026.1:2943-6731 GCA_002420305.1 Akkermansiaceae bacterium UBA5689
GGAGATGGGCCAACCGGACGGGTTATCAGTATGAATTTTGACGGTCAATCCGGCGTTGGTGCTCCTGGAGCAGTGACGGGGGTAGCGGGTTCGATTCCAGTGGGGAATTGGAATAACAGCGGGCCGGGAAATGGAGGTAATGTGGGCAATGGGTTTGCTCTTGTTGATAATAGTGGCTTGGCGACAGGAGTTACGGTGAGCTGGTCAGTGGCAAATCACTGGTCAACAAACGGAGGAGACAATAGCGGGGGCGACGCCCAGATGATGCAGGGTTATCTCGACAACTTTCACGACCGGCCGCCGATCGAAGTGAACGGGATACCAGCCTCCTTTCAGGCGAGCGGTTATGAATTACGCGTATATCACAATACCGATAGCGGGGGCACAATGGGGTTCACTGTGGATGATGGCGGTGGGCTAGTAACCCACTACAGCCATCAGGCTGGTGGAAGCGGGTCGAATTACCCCCTGGCGGGTGTGGATCCGTTTGGTGGTGCAGTGGGATACATAGGAAGCCAAGACACGAATCCAGCTACGACGACTCCCTCAAATTATACGATCTTCACGGGACTGACCGGATCCTCGTTTATTATCAGGGGTGTCCGGGGTGCTGCAGGTGATACTCGTGCGCGGCCTAATGGTTTCCAGATCATGGCCTCTGGTCCCTCGGCAGATCAGGATCAGGACGGTCTGGCCGATAGTTGGGAAACGGCCAATGGGCTTGATCCTGCCGATGATGGGACTGTCGATATCGACAATGGTCCAGAGGGAGATCCTGATAATGATGGTTCACCGAATCTTGAAGAGTACGAGCGTGGAACGGATCCTCGGAATGAAGATAGTGATGGTGATGGACTGGCTGATGGCGTGGAGAGTGCCACAGGTATATTTGTGGGGACAGATGATACAGGGACTGAACCGCTCGATGACGACAGTGATGGAGACGGTCTTCCCGATGGAGAAGAGGTATCCGCCGACCCATTCGCGACGGATCCAAACGAAGCGGATACTGATGGTGACCAGTTAGGAGACGCGCTGGAACTGGAGCTCGGAACGGATCCACTCGATCAAGCAAATGGTCCTGATGGTGATGCTGATAGCGACGGCTCACCGAATTTGGATGAGGTTTTGACCGGGACGAACCCGAATAATGAGGATACCGATGGTGATGGACTGGTTGATGGAGTGGAGACTAATACGGGAGTTTTCATCGGCGAGAGCGATACCGGTAGTAACCCCCTGAATACAGACAGTGACAGCGATGGTCTCACTGATAGAGTAGAAGTGCAAATCCATGCTACGAATCCCAACGAGGCTGACTCGGACGGAGACGGTCGCGATGACGCCGTTGAAATAGAGTCTGGGAGTGATCCCAATGATGCTCTGTCGAGGTCTCGAATGCCACAGCCGACCGGCTACTGGTCCTTTGACGACCAGGGAACTGGTGGGGTAACTGCTGACTTGTCCGGGGCGGGCAACGAAGGAACACTGAATGGCGGTCCTGAGATCGTCGAAGGCCCCTGTGGTCCAGGTGATTTCGCCCTGAAATTCGATGGATTGGATGATTCGGTTACTACCGGAGTCTCCCTCTTTGCCGGGGGTGACACGTTTACAATGTCCGGGTGGATCCGGTTTGAGGCGGCCCAGATCGGAGACCGTATTGGCTTGTTTGGACAGAACGATGCAGTGGAATTTGGCCTGATTAATCCGACTACTCTTCATCATTGGACCAACGTAGGAGGAGCGTTGGATGCCACGGTGGCAGCGAGCTCACCTGAATGGATGCACATAGCAGTCACCGGAACATCGAGAGAAAGAGTCTTCTATGTCAATGGAGTTGCTGAAGCCAATGTTGGACCTTCTTCTGCCGGGTCTTCCTCGACCTTTTCATTTAATATCGGAGGGTCAGGTATTTTTGATGCTAGCGGGAACTGGTTCCGGGGGGAGATCGACGACGTGGCAGTTTGGGATCAAGTTCTGGCCCCCGACGAGATTGCTCTGCTCGCTTCATGTGCAATCTCACCATTGGGTTCGCCTCGCTCCGAATTGGGGATCGAAATCACTGAGTTTGCTCGGACCTCAGAAGGCCAGATTAGTATCAGCTGGAAGAGTAGGCCAGATAAGCAGTATGATATTTTGTCTCATCCGAACCTTTCGGTGGCCAGAGAGGACTGGGCTGAGGTCGCTGGGGCACAGGATATTCGAGGGGATGCCTCGGGAATCAGCTCTGTTTCCCTCGCTCCACCTTTCGAGGGTTCTGGTTATCTGGCGGTCAGAGAGGAATCATTGCCGCCTCTTTTCGAAGATGATTTTGAGACCGACACGGGATGGGTGGCTATTGTGAATGATGCCAACGGCAATACCAATTGGGAGCGGGGAACGCCCAATGGCAGTACGGGACCCCTGAGCGGCGCAGATGACTCCATCAACGCGTGGACTACAAACCTGGGAGACTTTGGGACGGATTCCGATATTTCTCTGCGGTCTCCTGCCATTGACCTGACAGGTGTGGCGGCGGCGGAATTGAGCTTCGATGCCTACCGTGATGGTGACGGTTTCGGTGAATTCGCATCTCTACGTTTCCTGCGTGCTTCGGACCTGTTACAGCTCGGAGAGGAATCTGTCATCGACATGACCTTTTTTGATGCGGACTGGGTCGCTCAAACAATCCCGGTAGTGGCAGAGGCGATCGGAGAGAGCGTGGTAATTGAGTTTAACTTTGTGAGCGATAGCAGTCCGGATGCCTTTAGCGGGCTTTCCATTGACAATGTGCGTATGGCCGCTCCCTGAGTGGCCGGGTGGAGTGTCCAGCCTACAGAATTGAGCTGCCGTTGCCTTGGGGCTATCGCCCCAACCTGTCTCTTGGAAATCTGGACTCACTCGTTGGAGCGATAAAGTGAGGGCTGGCGGGTGCCTCGATTTATGGTACTGGTAGGTCTTCCGATGATTCGCTTGCGAACACTCCTTCTGCTGTTTCTCTGGATCCTGCTGGGCCCGGTGGGCACCGGTAATCCGGAGGGTGAAGAATGGTGGTCTCGAAAGCCGCTCCTAAAACCAGAAGTTCCAGAATCCAGAGAATGGATCCGTAATGAGGTCGACCGCTTTATTCTGGCCAAGCTGAAAGCTAACGGTCTCCATCCTTCAAAAAGGGCTACACCACTTGTGCTCATTCGTCGGTTGACCCACGACCTGACAGGCCTGCCGCCGACCTCAAGGGAAATAGACGAGTTTCTGAGAGCCTATGGGAAGGATCCCGATAAAAGCTATGAAGCCTTGGTCGACCGGCTACTTGCCTCGCCTCGCTATGGAGAGCGCTTCGCCCGACACTGGCTGGACGTGGCCAAGTATGCGGATACCTGTGGCTACGATAAAGACAAGCTGCGACCAAATGCGTGGCCCTATCGTGATTATGTTATCCGCTCTTTCAATGAGGACAAACCATACGCCCAGTTTATAAAGGAGCAGGTTGCTGGAGACAGCCTCTACCCGGATACCCAGGATGGGATCCTTGGCCTCGGGTTTCTGGCGGCGGGACCGTGGGACTTCATTGGGCATGCCGAGGTTCCTGAATCGAAGATAGACGGGAAGGTGGCTCGTAACCTGGACCGAGACGACATGGTTACCAATGTCTTCAATACCTTCTGCGCTGTGACCATTCAGTGTGCTCGCTGTCATGCTCATAAGGGAGATCCCTATACGCAGGAGCACTACTATAGCCTGCAATCGGTATTTGCAGCAGTGGATAAGGCCGAGCGTAATTATGGCAGTGATCCTCAGACAGAAAAACG
>DIHT01000036.1 GCA_002420305.1 Akkermansiaceae bacterium UBA5689
CATGGAGCCACATCGATAGTAACTGTAGAACAGGACACTCGGAGCCCCTCCGGGCATGATTCCACCCTCCAGACCCCGTCGCTCTCTCTTCCAGAGCCGTGAATTGTAGGCCTGGGAAAGCTTCACATATGTTTCCGGACATTGCTTCATGACCCATAGCCGGGCTCGGCGAGAGATACTGGTCGATTTACTCATGATTCAAAGGTGCAGGTTTTTCGAAGGCACGGGGGACCTAGACTGGTTCTTGTTCTCCCCGTGCAACAACCTGCCTGACGATTTGCTCGAAGCGTTTTTTCCATTCCGCGGGATCAGCCTCCTCCTTGAGCCACTCGCGGCCCGCAAGGCCCATCTGCGTTCGTTGCTCCCGGCTCATTGCCTCCATCTTTTGCACGGCTTCGGCGAGCGCGACAGGG
The DNA here is from genome assembly GCA_002420305.1 of Akkermansiaceae bacterium UBA5689. GTDB lineage: Bacteria > Verrucomicrobiota > Verrucomicrobiia > Verrucomicrobiales > Akkermansiaceae > Roseibacillus_B. The sequence continues at coordinate 414 of DIHT01000036.1, forward strand.
CTTCCACTTTCATACAGCAGCCCGGTCACTCCGTGCTCCACGGTCTCTATCAACCCTCCCGAAGCTGATGCCAGCATCGGCTTACCCTGGTCATAGGACTCGTAGGTCACTAACCCGAGCGGCTCCCACCATTCCGAAGGCGCCAGCATCGCCCGGCACCCTGCGACCAGCTCTTCTTTCTCATCTCCATCTACGTAGCCAACGTATTCCACTTTGGAACTTCTGGAGGCCGCAGCTTGCACCAGCTGTTCCTCGTCCCCGGTTCCCCCCACCCTTAACAGGGGAGTGGCGTCTCCCAGCGACTTCTCCAATCTCTCCCATGAATCCAGTAAGGTCCTCACGCCCTTCTCCCTCACCAATCTCGCCAGATAAAGGTAGTAGCCCCCATCCCTCTGCTCTGGCTCTCTCTCCAGATGGTCCCATGAGTGCCGCAGGGCAAACACCTGTTCGGGAGGCAGCCCCGTACGAAGCAACGTATCATGCATGAAATCGGAAATCCCAATCCAACCCTTGACCGCGTTTAGCCATCCACTTTTATGCAACCGCTTTAAAGCGAGGGCAAACAGGCCCGACTTGAGGATCGAGCCCTGCCACGCCCCAGCCCTTACTTCCGTCCAGTAATTGCCCTCCAGACTCTCCTCCGCAACCCGTGCCCCCGTCCATAGAGTTCCGCCTACGGAAAAGGGCCGAAAATTATGGACATACTGGATCACCGGAACTCCTGCAGCCAGCGCTTCCCGGTAAATCGAAGGGGACCCTACCGGATACAAATTATGGCAGAGCAAACAGTCAGGCTCGAAACTCTGGATCCGTTCCCGCAATGTGCTGGCGGAATCCTCATTGCAAAACATCTTCCGAACCTGCCCCAACTTGCCCGGACCATCGGGGCCATCCCAGTCCTGGCTGTCCCACCAGAGTCGATCCATCTCAAACTTTTCCCCAGCATGCCTGAAAATTCGCTCCGCAGACTTCTCCTCTCCGCCGCGATGCCGGTAGCGATTGAATAGTTGTAGGACTTTCATCACGGGCAGTGATTATTACCTTCGGAACCAAAAACGAGACTGCTGGAGCGATCAGGCCTGCGTGACCGCACTCCGTTCATGTGAGAAGCTCCTGATAACAGGTGAGATGACCTTCCATCGTTCGATCCCAGCTGTATCCGCGACTATGCTGCAAACCCATGCTGATCAGCTCTGGGCCCCTTGAGAGCGCTTCAAGAAGAGCTGCCGCTCCCTCGGCGGGATGATCTGGATCAAAATAAATCGCAGCGTCCCGACCAACCTCAGGAAGGCTTGTTGTATTGCTGCAGACCACGGGTGTCCCTGCTGCCATCGCCTCAATCACAGGCAGTCCGAAACCTTCGTAGAGGGAGGGAAAAAAGAAGATGGATGCATGCTGATAGGCCGGCACCAGAATCTCATCAGAAATTCTTCCGAGCTCAATCAAGCGATCCTGTCCACACAGACGGCAGAACCGTTCTCTCAATTCGACGGGAAGAGCCGCCCCAGCCCGTACTAGGACGAAATCTGGTTCCTGCGTCAGGAACTCGGCGAACACCTCGGGCAGAATTCCAAGATTCTTACGCGGGATCGCACTTCCCACGCTGAGAACGTAAGGCCGACCGGAAAGCCTCTCCAGAGCGGCTGGCAAATCGACGGGGGTTCGAAAGACCTCCTGATCGATCCCGTTCTCAACTACCCGAATTCTTTCCCGCGGAATTCCAGTGAGCTCCATGACTTCACGAGCGGTGAATTCAGATACGGTGGTAAGAAGGTCAAAGCGGCTCAATCGGTCCGTCTGACTCCGAACTCGCGCAACCTGAGCCTCAGTCAACTCTCCTGGGAACCGAAGGGGAATGAGGTCGTGAACCGTGGCAAGGGTCCGCGGGGAACCCCGCAGGTGCGATAGGAGGTGCCCAAGCCCATGAGACAGCCCATGCACCAAATCGTAAGTCCCTGCCCGACCGACGCGCCAACGATACAGGGCCCACTTGTCAAGAGCCCGGAAGATTCGGGAGGTTGAGCCCACCATGAGTCCTTCATAGGGAACAAGGGGTGTGATTTCGAATTCCTTGAGCCCTTTCAGGGCTTGCTTCCGCACCACCGAGTCAAGAACTCCGAAATAGCGCTGCATGCTAATGCTCCCAAAAGAGGGAGGAGTTGGAATCCACAGGACAGAAGGCATGGGTATCAGGATTCGCCAGCTAAATAGGCCCGTGCGAGAAAGCGCGGACCACTCACAGGAAGTTACAGGGATCTGGCCTCACGAATACCTCGTGGAGCGAGAACCGTTGCTTCCTCCGAATCTTCACCGGTAACAAGGGCCTCCTCCTCCCGGTCCTGACGCTCACGCGTAAGACCAAGCGCTGCAACTCCCAGGAAAAACCCGAAGAAGAAGGGGTTGGGGTAGGCTGCCAAAGAAAGAACGCCCAGAACCGATGCCCCGAGGATGGCGAATACCAGAGAGGAGACAAGCCGCAGGAGAAACACTTCATAGGTGCCTCCCACAGACATGCGAATGAGCCGCCGGTGCAGGAAAAACAACGATGGAATAAGGGCGACAAAGGCAGCACCAATAGGCACATAGCCATATTGCAGGATGAGCCGTACCGGCAGTACGTGCGCACGGTAACCGTCTTCCCCTTGGGCAATTTCTGCACCAAATGGAGCCCAGTTGCGCGCTTCCGACATCATATGGAATTCCATGAGGCGCACGTGGAAGGTGCGAACCCGCAATAAATCTGCCTTTGCTCCCGAATTTCCGAATAAGTCATACAGAGCGCTTTGCCACCCGGGGAGCTTATCCGAAATGTCGTCCCCAATGACAACGAGCAGGGTAAGTGCGGTCGCTGCAAGGCCATAGGTCGCCAGAGTCAGGATCCGGCTCCGTAGAACCACCAACCCGAACATCACTCCCGGGATGATCAGCAGAGGGCCCCGCTTCAAGGAAAGAACTGCGGTCGTGGCAAAGAGCAGGAAGAGAACTACCATCACCACTATTGGAAAAATGCGATAATCCCTCGGCACTTTCCCACGAAATAAGAGCGGAGAAAGGCAGATTGCGGCGCATATGGCCATCGATGTCGAAAGAGGGCCTTGCGCGGAAAATGGACCGAAAATCCCCTCTCCCCAGAGAAGGTATTTCAAGTTAATGGAAAATCCCGAGTGCATGTAATCATGCTCGAAATCAAAGAGGCCGAAGAAAAAGTGCCCCAGGGCATGAAACGCTGCTGGCACCATCAGGATGAGGACGAATCTAAAGAATTTCTGAACGTCAACCACTCCCGGCAAGGCCAGCGGCAGCACAAAAATCAGCCCGTAGTAGGCCGAGCTATTAGCAAGTGGCTTGAGGGCCTGCATCCCGATCCCGGAGCGTGCCAGAGCGGTAGCGGCGGTCACTCCGACGAGCAGAGCCGCAATACCTAGAAGCGTGGTATCTCTGCGCGTAATTGGTCGTACCCGAAGCGCAAATCCAGCCAGATAATGAATGAAAATCCCAAGGAGCATCACCGGAGGGATCGCCAGAATGAAATAGACGTCCCTGAAATCCATGTGGAGGACGTTGGCCGTAACAAGAAGCTTCTTGGGCACATCAAGGAACACTGCAAATACCGCCAGCATGTAGATCGATGCCCGGGGCGCCACGCAGCCCAGAAGCAGAGCGGGGATCCAGAGAAACCGGTAACTCATCCCGATGACGTTACCCGTACCAGTCAGGATGGTCATGACGACGAAGAGGCCAAGGGCCATCATCGAAATCATCACAACAATTGGTGCTAGCCGGATAGTTCCCATCGAGCGGTATTTAGTTTGTCAAGGTGTAGACACGTGTCACCCCTACATCAGCGCTTGGAATGGCCAAAGCTTTTCACAGCTTTCTTTGCTGTTCCATACAATTAAACCCGGAAGGACCGGGAAGCCAGCCGTTCATAGATCGCTTCCGCAGCGCCACGACGGCGGGCCGTAGTTTCACGCAAGTAAGATTCCTCTATTTTCAGCTTTTGACGCTCCCGCTCCTCCCGTTCGGCCGGTGTCTGCTGCAACCGAGGTTCAAATTCGGCCATCCGATCCGGCGACAGCTGAGTGCCGAAAGAGGTCCCGAACTTGGCATTGAGGCCATCTACAACCTCGGGAAGATTCTTTGTCGTTACCGGGAAATCGCTCAGAATCATCCGGTTAAGATGAGGTTCAATCGCCTCGTAGAACATCACATACCACCTCAGGGCAGACTCATAGGGCACAAACGGCCACCTCCTGACCATGGAACTCACGGAATCCGCGGGACGCCGGAGGGTCATCAGGACTGGAACCCCCATTCCAGCCGACCGAATTGTCTCGGACGGGCTGTGGTAATGATTTCCAATCAGGATCTTCTTTTCCTGCATCGCGCGGAATGCTCGAGTGGCAAAGGAGTTGGCAGAGCCGGGAAAGCCATCAATCACGAGGTCAAGATGTCGTGAAGCTCTGGCCTCCTCTGGCACAGATTCCGGCCTGACTTTAAACCTTCTTTTTCTCTTCCAGGTGAAAGGGATCATCAAAGGCCAAAGGCAGCACCGACAACTAACCTGGAAGCGCACTTCCAGAAAACCGCAGCGAAGTCTCTGAGGAAGATTACTCATTGGGAAGAAACGCGTCTACCCGGCCGGCAGGCACAAAAAGGTAATTAGTCAGGGTCATATCCCCATGGACTTTGATCTCTTCCAGCAACTCACGGGTCCCATCAGGATGAAGCCGGATGATGCAATACCCAAGAGCCTCCAGCATGCCGGTAAGAATATCCTGCCTCTTCTGACGAAAAGATCCCCGCTCGGTAGTGGCATCGTAGACGGGGAGCAGCTCTGAGATAATGAGAGGCATATTCTTTTCGATCAATGTCCGCATCGCTTCAAACACTTCCAGTTCTCCTCCCTCGACATCCACCTTGAGAACCCCAATGTGTTTCTCCAGCAACTCCTCCGGGAGATCCTGCTTTCCCATCACGGGGACCTTGATGCGGCGCCTGTATTCCTCCTCAGGTCGGAAACCCGGAACGATGCTACCCTCTCCTCCGGTCAGCGATTTCAGGCGCAGGTCTACGGTCCCAGTTGAACCAGCAATACCAAACGGATAGATCACGCATTTCTCCAACTGGTTAAGCTGGATCAGATTCATGGTGTAAAAGAGGCAGCAGGGATTCGGTTCAAACCCGACGTAATCCCAGTCTTCGCCAATCGACTTCACGGCTAACAACGTTTGCCCAAGATTCACGCCTACATCAACGAAAGCTCCCTCCGCCTGTCCCGCAATTTGCACGAGATTCTGCAGCATCCAGGGTTCATGGTGCCTCCGCATTGCCCCTCCCAGCCCCGCGACCATGGGTATGCGGAAAGACTTTCCATTCAGGCTCTTCCGCAGACTGAAATTGATTCTCTTGAGTAGAAGTTGACGCAGCCTTCTTATCATCTTTTCGTGATTTCATTCTCCGTATGAGCAGCAGGTCCAGCCCCCCTCAAGGCCTCAACCACTTCCCGGGCACGCTGGTCCCAAGTGTGTAGATGACGAATTGATTCGACCGCCTGCCTACGCTCAACAATTTCTCCAGGATGCTCCGCCAGTCTCCGTAGCAGCATCGTAAATTCATCAGCATTCTGCACCACCCAGCCAATTTTCTCTCTCTCCACGAAACGAGCAAGAACCTCGGCACTTGAGGAGACGATCAGGGGCACTCCATGCGCTATGGATTCGTAGACCTTTACCGGCATGACGAACCGGTGATACTCCACACCCTCCCAGACACAGAGCGCAATATCCGCCTCCTGATAGTGCTGCTGCAGTTGCTGCCCTTGTGCATGAAGAACCTGCGGTCCATCAACATCGTTGAATTCATAGAGTAGCCCATGGAGTTTCAGCGCTCTTTCGCGCGTGATCACCTTAAGCCGGACCTTCTCCTCCCCCGCGCCAGCCGAAAAATATCCTCGGAGGTCGTATATCGGTGGAGCAATATTCCCCACATAAAGAAGGTTGATTTCCCCTTCCGGAGCAAATTCGCGCCCGGGATTGTCCTGCTCCTCACCCCCGGGTGGTAGCGAGCGGATTTCAGAGTTCGCAAACGTCAGCGGCAGATAATCGGCCATTCGGACATCCGGAAGAAAAAGAACATCCACAGAGCGCTCATAGTGCTTGAGCTCCCACCGCCCAAACACAGGAATACACTTGTTCTTGATAAAGGGCCGCAGACCTCCTCCACGGGGACGCTCGAACCCCCAGTGGATGTCCCGATAAAACAGTCCCGTCGGCATTCCGGCATTCCGTATGGATTGGATCAATCGATAATCGAAATTCATCCGGTGCGGTTTCTTTCTGAGCCACGTCAGAGCAGGCGGGACATTGACTGACTCCGAGTAAAAGACCCCTTCGGCCGCCTCGGAGAGGATTCGCGGCTTAAGATCTGCCCATTTTTTCTCGCGCTCGGGGCCATTCCCAGTGATCTCGAGGACTTCTTCGCCAATCCGGGAGAACGCTTCATGCATGCGGGATGGACGAATCAACGACGCAACATTGGATTCTGCATGCAGTCTCTTGGGATGATGAAAAACGACCATTCTCTTAGTTCATATTTCGCGGTGGCCTGAACGACCTATCAGGAGCCGGCAGGAGGCCCTTGCTCTTTTCCTGACACTCGTTTCTGGATTGCCTGCCAGTAGCCTGACAAATCCTTCCGAAAGAGTAGGGCAAGAGGGGGCAGCAAAAGAATCAACATCATGGTCGCGGTCGCTGCTCCCACCAGAAAGGCGTTACTCAGAGAGAGATAGCCGCGGATAAAAGCGGCGAGGGCGCCCGTAACAGCAATTAGAAGAAGAATAATTCCCACCTGCCGGTAGGGCATGAGCTTGAACCATCTGGTCTCGAGCAGGCGGCTGCAGTGACACAGACAATAAGGGAAGACATAGCCCCAGAACACGATCACCGTGCCCCAGGCCGCTCCTTGGAAGCCCATGTAGGACACCAGAGGATAGCTCACCACAATATTGAGAACCAGAGTTCCCACCGCACGCTTTAGAATAAGATCTGTCCGACTGGCCGCTTGGAAAATAGCGGCAAAAAAGACGAGGCGAGCGGGTAGAAGCAGGAGATACACCCGGAGAGGACCTGCACTATTTTCGTAATCCTCCGAATAGAGAACCGTCATCAACTCCGGGGCAATCACGAAGAGAACTCCTCCAATTGGCAGGAGAACGACCGCCACCTTGCGCGCTGCTTTTCTCCATAAAAGAAGGGCCTCTTTCTTGTCATTACTCTTATAAAGGGCAACAAGCTCAGGAAGTACGATCGCCGTAGCAGGAACAGTGATCATCTGGATAAAAGGGATTTCCATCGCCCCATTCGAAAACACCGCAAAATCCTCCCTGCTACACAGCATCGACACGAGGACCTGATCGACCCCCATCGCGAGTTTTTCCAGCATCAAGGCCAGTCCAATAGGCACTGCATATTTTAGCTGACTCGACATTCCCGCAAGAGTGGGCCGGCTCCCTTTCTCTCCGGGCACAGCTCGCAGCATGAGAAACAGGCCGGAGCTCAGGACGATGATTCCGGAAATGGTTGTTGCTCCAACCGCACCAGCAGGCCCCGCTGCACAAAACCACACCGCTCCAACCACAAGGCCTACTCGGGCTAACCGGGTAGCCAACGTATGAAGCAACAACCATTTAACCTTCCCCTGCACGACAAGGACCGCACTTACTGCAGTGGTTGGAAGAAAGAGAACGGGATAGAGCGCAAAGATCAGTAACGTCTCTTCCAGTTCAGGATTGGAAAACTGAAGAGCAATCAGCCGGTTTCCCCCAAGTGCGAGGAAGAGAGAGAACAGACCGCCGAGGGTCCCGAGAAGGATGAGGTTTTCCAGGAGGACCGACCGGAGTCGACTCGTCTCCCCGGGGAGAAAATAAAAAAGTGCCGCAGGCAGGCCCAATCCCAGGAGCGGACCTACAAACTGATAGACGAGAAGAGTTTGCCGGTAGGTCGCATAGTCGACCTTGTCAAATACCCGTGACAAAACCGCCGCAATGGCCAGCATTCCCAAGGCCGCAACTCCTTTGCTCCCCGCAAACGCGAGGGTCTTCAATGTGCGAGACTGACTCAATTGATGTAGCTTTCCCAAAGGGCCCTCACCCTGCGAAACGACTGCGATGGACGCCCCGTGGAAACCATCTCTCCCAGCTTGGCTCCTCAAGAGCAACCGGGTTCCCCCGTAGCGTTATCAAGGTGATGAAGTTACCCCTCCGACTTTCCCCTAAGGCTCATAAACCTCTACCTCCACCACGTGAAAGCCCAAGTTAGCTGTATTACTCAGGCCGTTGATCCTCACATAGCGTGCCTTAGTGTCCTCTAAATTGATCTCCTGCCATCCGGCATCCACTTTTTCAGAACTGTTCACCAGTTCCCAAGATTCACCATCATTCGAGACAAGAAGCCTGAAGCCATATTTCCGTCGGTCGAGGTCATAGAGAAGAATGCGCACCTGTCCGATGGAGAAGACGGATCTTAGGTCCACGGTGAAATTGCAGGGAAAATTCTCGAAAGCGAACCCCTCCTTTTTGTTATATTCGATCTTTCCGTCGATCAATAGTTCAGACCTCCGAGCCCCTGACGCTCTCGCACCTCTTGCGGCCAATGCCAGATTCTCTGATGGCTTCTTCGGTTCTGTCTCCGGGGCTTGAGAGGCAGCCATGGCTTTCACCTCAGGAAGG
>DIHT01000080.1:0-1827 GCA_002420305.1 Akkermansiaceae bacterium UBA5689
AGTTACTATCGATGTGGCTCCATGTTTCTTTCGCGAGCCCTCCAGAAGCTCGCGGGGGCCAATGGGCTTCAGCACCTCGATTACTGCAGCTATTTCGTCAAGGTCCATCCGGATCAGGGGTCCCGACTGTTTGACGAGGCAACTCTGGCCAGAGCCTTTCACCCCACCGGATGCCACTATGGCACTTTGCGCAGGGCTTATCCTATCCCTTCTCATGAACTCTACCGCTCGGTCCTGTTATTGCGAGATCCCCGGGACTGCCTTGTATCGCATTACTATTCAGTTCGAGACTCGCACACCTTGAATAACCGTGGAAATCTGGAAGCCCGCAGAGAAGCTCTTCGAACCGATATAGACCAATGGGTCCTTGGTAAGGCTAGCGAGTATGCGCAGGATTTTGAGCAATTCCATACCCGGCTTGTGGGGAAGCCCGGCGTGCTTTTTCTCCGGTATGAGGAGATGGTCACGGCTTTTCCTGACTTTCTTCGGAAGATCGTTGCGCATACAGGTCTGGACCAGGATCAGGAGGCTGTTGCCCGTATTCTCGAGGAGGCGGATTTCGAGGTTTCAGGAGAAAACCTCCTTGCACACAAACGGTCGGTCAAACCCGGGAACCACTTGAAAAAGCTGAAGCCAGAGACTGTAGACCGGCTCAATGGAGCGCTGGCAGAGGTGCTGGAGCTTTTTGCTTACCGGTGAATACGTTCTGCGGCTACTGAATTCTTGCCAGCTTTGACCGTTCGGTCTTGGGTATGCCCCTCTCATGAGCAGCTCCCTCACTCTCTTCGACAAAGGACATCGCGTGCCGCTTGCGGTCATGCTTTGTTGCGCTGTTTCCGTGATGGGCTACCTCTACTTTGGGTTTGGCTATTCCACCGGATACATGTTCGAGAGATCGACCCTGTGGAGCAACATGCGTCAGGGCTATAGAATGGAGGAGGCAGAGTGGGCCTTTGGGTATTTCGTGCCTCCTGTAGTACTGATTCTCTTTTATGTTACCAGAGAGCGGTTCGCAGATATTACCCCGCGGCCAAGCTATCTTGGGCTCGTGGTCCTGGCGCTCGCCTGCTTTGTGTATTTTGGGGGCTACAAGGCGAATGAAAAATATGTTGGCTACTTTGCCGGCCAGCTTTTCGTGGCAGGCTTCGCCCTCTGGTTTCTCGGTCTCGAGTTTTTCAAACGGGCATTGTGGTTATGGATCCTCTTTGGCCTAACCTGGCCGCTGGTGTTTTTAATCGAGCCAATTGCCAGTCCTCTGCAGCTTCTCATGACCCAGCTCACCGAAGTCTATCTCAAGCTGACCGGAGTTGAGGTCATTCGCTCGGGCACCTCCCTCTTTTCCCCGCCTACGGAGTCTCTAGCCGCAGGCGAAAGATTTTCACTGGGAATTGCGGTGGCCTGTTCAGGTCTCCGGTCGCTTTTTGCTCTGGGTATGGTGAGCCTTCTCTATGGGTATATTTCCCTGAAAAAAGGATGGCATCGGCTTCTCCTTGCAGCTTGCGCCATTCCCTTTGCGATTTTTGGGAACCTCGTAAGGATGCTTCTCCTGTATTACGGCACAATCTGGGTCTCCAAGGAGTTTGCGATTGGCTCTGACGATCACCCTTCGGCGTTTCACATGGGAGCTGGGATCGCGGTGTTTATCGTTGCTCTCGTGTGTATGTTGGTTCTAGTCGAGATTCTTAAACGGGGTCCTAAGTCTCTTGGAAGGAAACGTGTGCGATCCCGAATAGTCGGAGAGTCAGTGGAAAAGCGGGAGGATGCTGCGGAATGATGACAACGAGACATGCCGCAGTGCGTAGTGGAGTCGCCCTGCTCCTCGTTTCC
>DIHT01000080.1:2230-3216 GCA_002420305.1 Akkermansiaceae bacterium UBA5689
AGTGGACATGTGGGATTTACGAGGCCAGTCACCAAGGAGGAAAAGAAATGGCTTCCTGAGGATACCGGCATTCTCAAGATGCTCTATGTGCCAAGAGAGTCGAAGGCTTCAAACGAAACAGAGGCGACGGAGGCGGGAATCTCAGCAAGCCTTATCCTGAGTGGGACAGACCGGCGGAGTCTGCATCGGCCTGAGGTATGCCTTCGCGCGCAGGGTTGGAGAATCGCGGGCAAGGAAGTCGTGGACGTTTCCTTGGGGGACCAGAAGTTCAGGGTCACAGATTTTACCATCGTCAGGAAACTTAACGAAAAGGACGGGGTCATTCGAAATATCCGCGCCCACTATTTTTACTGGTGGATAGGAGCAAAGCGTTCGACCCCCTCGGATTTCGAGCGCATCCTTTTCACCGTTCTCGACAACATGTTTAAAAACATAAACAACCGCTGGGGATATCCCAGCGTGATGGTTTATGCCGAATTGGAAGAAGGGATGACTTTGGAGGAGATTCAAGAATCCGATAAGAAGGCACGGGAGCGGGCATTAAATTTTGTGCGTCAGTATGCCCCGATGTTTCAGAAATCTCTAGGAGCGACTGAGGCTGAATGAAGGCCCTTCTTCGCAAGCTTCATGCGCCGGTATATGAGCGGCGGCAGCGGGCCCTCCTCCGCCTGATCGGTGGCTGCCTGACTTCGGGGGAGTCCCTGCTTGATATCGGTTGTGGGAGTGGGACTCTTTCCGGGGCCCTTGCGAGGGAGTGTGGTCTTGAGGCCCGGGGGTTGGAAACCCACCCCCGGAAGCAGTGCGTGATACCAGTTGATCCCTACGACGGAGAAACGATTCCCCATGAGGATGACTCTTTCGATAATGTTCTTCTGGCCGACGTCCTGCACCACGAGGAACAACCTCTGCGTCTTCTCGAGGAGGCGTGTCGTGTTGCAGCGAAGAGGGTCATCGTGAAAGATCATAAGACCGGCCCGATTCTGGCG
>DIHT01000132.1:0-11294 GCA_002420305.1 Akkermansiaceae bacterium UBA5689
CCACCGCCACCGCCGACGGGGCTCCCGACCTCAAGCCGATACCAGTAAAAGCTTGCGGCCCCGAGGGTGCCCGTCTCAAGACCGTTGGGGTGGGTGAGCGTGTAGGAGCCCCCGGCGCCTCCGCCGGTTACATCAAAGTCAAACGTATTGAAGAACGTGTTGTAGGTCCCTACCACGAGGAAATAGAAGCCCTCAGCCAAACCCGACGGAAAATCCAGCTGGCTCTGGAGCCCTAAGGCATCGTCATTGTCAGCGATCAGGTTACCGTTGGCGTCATAGAGGCCCAACTCCGTGTCGATGGTTGTCCCGGTAAAAGTGTTCACTTCGAACGGAACAAATTCATCCGCTACTTTGCCGATGTCCTGAAAATTCGACGGCCCGTTATCCACAAATGCCTCAATTTGAAACGTAAACCACACCGTTTCGGAAACCTCTTCCCCCGGGGACGTCCTCGTGATCTCCGTTCCAAGACCACCGATCGCATCGGGATCGCTACTGTCCGCCGTATGGTTAAAGACAACGCTTCCGGTAGCGCCTCCGACTCCAGTCACAGGCCCAGCTTCAAAGGTGGCACCAGCACCGGCGACTACCGCTATGTAACTTCCCCCGGCGAGGCCATCAGCGAAGGCAATCCTGCTCTGGGTCCCATCCCCAAGTCCGCCGTCATCAGGGTCGTTATCGTTCTCCTGAATCAGCTCTCCCGTATCGCTGGAGAAAATCGCAAGCCGGGTATCAAAATCTGAGCCAAAGGTGTCAAAGCTTAGGGGAGTTAACTCTGTCCCTATTACCCCCAAGTCAACACTCACCTCATCCGGGAAGAGGGCAGGAAGCACTTCGATATCCATCGAGAATGTTGAGTCCTGCTCAATCGGGGCCGTATCGGAGCCGCTGTATGATTCCACAACGAAGTAGTAGGTTCCTGGTCGGAGGGTAACGGTTTCGGTAGCGGGATCCACTCCGTCCATGAAAGCATACCAAATCCCTTCAGTTGCCACGTTTTTCCCTGGCACTAGGTCGGGGTCGGTGGTGAGTCCCTCCAACAGGAAGAAATCAGGATCACCCTCCGCGTCACTGAGATTGGGAATAAAATTGATGACTGAGGGAGCGTCGAGAGTGAACTGATGAACCAGCTCATGACCCCAACTCAAGGTCTCGTTGATATTGAACACCAGTAGAGCGTTTTCGGATCCTCTGATGTTGTCCGCGTTGTTTTTCCCTCCAATGGTAATTTTCTCTTCCGGATTCAGCGGATCATCTGTGACAAACTCCGCGGTTGTTCCGGAAAGGGTCGTGATTCCTTCGGGAAGTGATCCAAGATCAAGATCAACCTCGTAATCGGCTTGGGTCGGCAGCGTTGGCAAAATCAGCGCCGCCAGGAGCGCTGCCAAAGTTCTGGGGGAAACGTTCATGTTCAATACTTTTGGTGTAGCAGAATTGGTTCCAACTTGTCCCCGCCTTACCAATCAAGCAAGGAGACTTTTATCCAAAGTACTTAACTATATTGTTATTATGATATATTAAAATAGCGGAAGATAGGACGTCTACTTCCCAATATTGTGAACAGAATTGTGAATTTCCCGCACTACCTCTGCTCCTCCCACCCCTCTTGTTTTGCAGCGGATTGACATCCCCCAGGTAGGCATCAGGTCAGGAACCTCCAGAGTTACGACCCGGCCGTCATCACTCAGCGCCACCCCCGTTACCTGCCAGCGCCGTTGGTTGTAATGGCGGGAACCATAATTTCTGGTCCGCTTGAGATCCCAGGCCTCAATCTGCCAATTTCCGGTCTTCTCTGTGGACTCCCGATCAAGAGGCTCACTGAATGACACCCGCAACTGGCGTGGGGCGGTCTCGAGACCGACGGGCGCATAGGCAGGTTTTCCAGTTGCCCGCACCCGGTAGAATCCTCCCGGCTGCTGCTGACTACCGGCCCACGCAAACATCCCGCAGGCATACAATTGACCATCCCCTGAATGAAAACGCCCCCGCATTACACCCGTCGGTAATTTTTCAAACGGCAACTGACACATCCCTCCCTGAACCTGACCGTCGACTTTCTCATGAGGAACGACATAAATCTTACCATAACCGTAGGAGAGGTTAAGAAGAGAGCCACGCAGAGACTTCCAGGCAGAGTCCTCTGGCACCCAGAGTAATTCTGCCGGTGAACGATCAAACTGGTTTGTGATCCAGCACAGAGGTGGAGTCATGGCCGAGTCGGAGGAATCGGTGATCCCATGGTAGCCGAACATATTTCCGTAGAAATCTTCTTCTCCCTTTCCTTCAACCCAGTTGATCCGGTTCTTGGGGTTCCAGTGACCTTCCTGGTCGGTTACAATAAAGCTTCCATCCGGGTTCAGGCAAACCCCGTTGGCTGCCCGGAATCCCGTTGCGAGGATATCTGTACGGCTGCCGTCTTTCTTCACTCTGAGCAAGGTTCCATGATGGGGCACCACTGCGGTAAGGGCATGGCGCGCCGACTTCGCGTAGTAAAAGTTCCCCTCATCGTCGGTCTGGAGACCCATCGCGAATTCATGGAAATGCTCCGTAACCTGATGGTCGTTGTTGAAAACCTCAACATAGTCCGTTTCTCGGTCTCCATTTTCATCGTGAAGAAGGGCGATCATATCCCTGCACCCGACATAGATCTTTCCTTCCACTATTCGTAAGCCCAGCGGCTGAAAGAGCCCTGAGCAAATTCGCTGCCACTCGAGCACCCCTTCGCTTCGGTCGATACCGTCAACAATCCAGACATCCCCGTTCCAGGTGCAAATCGCGGCACTCTTACCACCCGCGAAAAAATCAAATCCTGAGGTTCTCATCCACGACTGCCACGGGTTCTCAGAGGGCGGAGGCGTTGGCAGCACGTCGATCGCGAAAGGGCCCTCCTCCTCACCCGGGACGATAGTAGTCACGAGTCGCCCGGGAAACCTTCGCCCCGGTTCAGGGTCAAATCGCTCAACGTCCCCCGGCTCCGCAGCTTCCACCGTAACGTTCTCTCTTATCACGATCCGGTAGATCTTCGATTTCTCGTGCGGCGGAAAGGTATGCTCTGTAGCAGCATCGAGCTTCATTCGGAGAGATTCCTTTCCAGCGCCTACCCTCATAATTCTCACAAACGACCCGGTTCCCGCATTCCACTGGGGCACTTCCTGAACCTCTCTTTGACCCACCGTGTAGGACACGACGACATCATCCCCTGCGTATCGTAACCCACGAAACCTTACCCAATCTCCGGGCAGGGGCCCGTAAGGCTTGTTGTCCCGGCCGCTGATGCGCAGGTCCTTATAGCCTCCCGTTTCCGGGTTTGCCCACATCGGGAGATTGGGAAATACAAACTTCTTCTCCCCGGCAATACTCGTGTGGGTCCCATGGGAACCATCAAAAGCGATCCCCCGCCAATCGACAAACCGATCCCCCGTCCACGCAGCTGCCAGTCGCATCGTATCGTGATCATAGAGCATCCAAGCCTTTCCCGAAGCAACACCGCCGGTGCCATCATCCACCCTGATCGTAATTCCCTTCTGGGCAATATTGCCCCCCTCAACCTGCATGGTCCAAAACAGGGCATTGCTGTAATCCTGGAGAACGTATTGCGGGGCCTGCTTCGGCTCCTGCCGTTCCTCCACAGTGGTCATCCCACGAGGCAGGAGCGCGAGGTATTGCTCATCGATTTTGGAAAGCTGACTCTCATTGGCATCCTTCAGGAAGGTCTCCCGTATGTAGTGTATGATGTCGTATTTCTGCGCGGTATTATACTGCGGCTGGGGAACCATGAGCCCATAACCCCGCTCAAGGGTCTGGAACATCCGGTAGGGGTCCTTCCCGTTACGAAATTGTCCCTTGTGGAAACGCATCGCTGTCGGAAGAGACCCCTCCTTCTCCAGATTCCCGTGGCAGGTCACGCATAGCTGGCCGTAAATCTGGCGACCCCGGGCAAGGCTGCCCTCATCCCAGCTACGGATAAGGGCCGCATGATCCGCTTTTTCCAGAGGCTGTAGCCGCGCCCCATTGAGGCGGAATCCTGATCCCGCTTTCAGTTGAACCCTTGTTCCGTAGCCGGAAAGGGCGCCATATTTGACCTCTGTCAGCTGTCTCTTCTCAGCTTCGGGAGCCGGCTCTGTCCCGGGCTTCCAATTGTAATCCGGCGTATTAACCGTATCCTCCTTGTCCCCTGAGAGCGCTTTCACCTCAGCGAGGCTGAGAGCCCTCTTCCACCAGCGAACATTGGAGATCTCCCCGTTCCAGGCACCTCCAAAGTCGGAGGATCCTGCCCCAATCTTGAACCGATGCCCATCTATATCGGGTCTCATGAGTTCCCGCTTCGCTGCCTCGAGACGACCATCCACGAACATGCGGGCGGTCTTGCCGTCCATTTGCAGAACCGCCACGTGGGCCTTGCCATCATTGACTCTCTTGTCTCCCTCAATGTCATCCAACCATCCCACATCGTAAACGAGTTTTCCCTCCCGAATGAACAGCATCTTGCCGTCTTTCACCCAGGCACCTGCAGCGGGAGCCTTAGCCACAAGAGGGCCCTCTCCTTTGGTCTTGAACTTCACCATCACCGTGAAATCACGATCAAATCTGAACATCTCCGAAGAATCCTTCGCATCAGCCAGAATCGCATCGGATCCGGACGCACCCTCTGGCGCTGACCCCGCTAATGCCTCTCCTGACCCGACCAGCTTGCCCTCGTGCCAGACCCGGACCAGGGCCGCCCGCCCGATGGCGTGCTCATAAGCGAGCTCGACCCGGCGCCCCTCACCCGCAGGCAGATCCACCACATGATTCCCAAAGACAACAATCTTGGCGCCAGAGGACTCCGCGGCATCGTAGTTAAGAAGAAGTCTGAAGTTAGAATATAGACGGTCACTTTCCAGTTCGCATGGTCCTTCAGTAACCGGGAACATATTTTCGAAAGTCTGCCCCAAGGGAAGAGAGGTTGCGGGACTGGGTGCCTGCCCGGACACAGATCCTGCCTGAAACAGTATTGCAACCAAAACAAGGGAGAGGGATTTCAGGAGATAATTCAAAATTGATGGGTAATTGTTACCTGCCACTTACCCGAGATCGCCCGCGGCGCCAATGCGATTTCCGAGGTGTCCTATTCACATTCAAGTGACCCACATCTCTTCTCTTGGTCCGGGGGGATGTTTCCTTTCTTCGCGCGCGGACAAAATGAACCATTCTCAGACCATTTTTCGTTAAAAGAGGCCTTCACCACGGGCAACTTGGACGCGGTGATCACAGTCCTGCAACCCCTAGAGTTCCCCAGAGGCCAGAAGGACCTGCTGTGCGGATCATCGGAGGAAAACTGCCTCGGCCTCTACTTGGTGATGCCACGAATTTTCATGACAACCAGATACCCTAACCGGGTATTAGCTCGGACTTCCTCTCATTCAGAGGAGTTGACCAGAATGAGGTTTGTCACGAGAGTGAAGAACTCATAAGCGCAGCACTAAGCTTCTATGAACACTGACACTCCCCTACCCATCAGGATCGGCATCTGCGCCCTGATGCTATCTGCCGCCGCTCTGGCCGACCAGTATGGGCCTCAGGCCTTCGCGGTTGCCAACGGAACAACCAGTCTCGGCGATGGAACGACCCTCGCTGGGTCCGACGGAATTGCCGCGGTTCAGGATGGAGCCTTGCAGCTGACCCGCGCCGGAACCAGTGACACTTCATCCTCTTTCCGAATTCCCTCCCTCAGCAATTCCTCTCAGGGGTGGAACGCCACCTTTGAATTCCTCCTCGCAGATAATCCCGGAGGCTCGAATCCCGCCGACGGGTTCTCTTTCAATTACGGAGCAATTCCCCTTTACAACCCGTCGCAGTCTGACGAGAGCGCCTCGGATGCCCATGGCGAGGGCGAAGAAGGTTGGCATCCGTCTGTCGCACATATTTCCTTCGAGGTCGACACCTGGGACAACGGGGGTGGTGAGGACGGTTTGAATATCGCCATCAGCGGTGAAGACATCGCGTTCGAAAACCAAACCGTTCTCAGAAATGGCCAGTCAATCTCTGGATTCATGGAGATATCCTGGAGCCCGACTGACGGGGCGAGCATGAAAATTGATCTTGGGTCCGGATTACTTCCAGTCTTTACGAATGTGCCTACCCCTCAATTTTCAGGAAATGACAGCCATGGATTCGCCTTCAGCGCGAGAACAGGCGGGGCGCATCAGAGCGTTACCATCGACAATCTCGAGATTGCCACAACGCATACCAACCTGATTCTACTTCCGGAACCCGTCATCTCCGAATTCATGGCGAACAACAAAAACACTTTGGAGGATGAAGACTGCAGGACGTCAGACTGGGTTGAACTCTTCAACGCGACCGCGGAAATGCGGAATCTCGGAGGATGGCACCTCACCGATAATCCCAGAGACCTGACGAAATGGCAAATTCCGGAACTCTCCCTCGAGCCAAACGAGCGTCGGATTATTTTCGCCTCAGGGAAGGACCGTCCGACGGGGGAGTTGCACACAAACTTTGCCATCGATAAAGACGGTGGATTTCTGGCTCTCGTCAGACCAGATGGCCTGACGGTGGTCTCCTCATACGACTTCGGTCAACAATACGAGGACATCTCATACGGACGGCTTGGGGAGGCGCAGTCCGAGGGCTACTTTGGAAACCCCAGCCCCGGCGGCATCAATGTCGCTCCTCAGGGCATCCCAGTCTCGGAAAAACCGGTGTTTTCCCATGATGATCAGGTCATCATACGAAGTCTCAACCTCGCGCTCTCTGCTTCGTCCCCCACCGCTACGATCCGTTACACCACAGATGGAAGCGATCCTACTTCCAGTTCATCGCTCTACGTCACGCCCATCCGAATCTTTGCCACCACCCGAGTGAAGGCCCGCATCTTCGAACCCGGGCGAGAACCCGGCCCGGTAAGGGATCGCACCTACCTCCGCCTTGCCAGCGATATCAGGAACTTCAGTTCGGACCTTCCGATCGTCATTATAGACTCCTTTGGGGTCAACATCGACGGAGAGTCGAGCGCCAACTCCCAGAACCCAAGACGCCCCGTCCAATCCATATTTCTGGATGTGGACGACCTATCCGGAAGAGCCTCGGTCTCCGATATTCCGGACTTTGCAGGACGGGGAGGAATGCGAGTTCGCGGACAAACTTCCGCAGGGTTTCCAAAGAAACAATACTCCTTCGAGACCTGGGACAGCGACGGAAACGATAAGGACGAAAGCATCTGGGGGTGGCCTTCCGAGTCAGACTGGATTCTTCATGCCCCCTATTCTGACAAGACCCTCATGCGCAATAAAATCGTCTACGACTGCAGCCGGGAGCTCGGTTATCCCTCTGTTCGCACCAAGTTCTGTGAGCTCTTCTTTAACTCAAACGGCGGCAATATCTCGATGGATGATTATCGGGGGGTCTATGTGTTCATGGAGAAAATCAAACGGAACGAGGACCGGGTGAATATCAAGGAGCTGGAAAACTGCGACACTGACCCGGCCTCCATCACCGGGGGCTATATCATCAAGAAAGACAAGGGACAGACCGTTGACATCACCCTGACTACCGCACGGGAAGGCCATCAACTTGCCTTCGTTGAGCCCGACCTTCCCGGCAGCGCACAGCAGGCATGGCTCCGGAACTACATGAACAGTTTTGAAAATGCCCTACACGGACCAGAATTTGCAGATCCCCTGCGGGGCTATGCCAACTACATCGACGTCGACTCATTTATCGATACCCACATATGGGTCGAGGTCTTCAAGAACATCGATGGCTACCGCTTGAGCAGCTATTTTTACAAGGACCGGGGCCGAAAACTGGTCGCCTCTCCCGTCTGGGACTACAATCTTTCGCTGGGAAATGCGGATTATCTTGAGGGAGAATATCCTCAGGGATGGTACTACTCTTTGGTAAGCGCCCAGGAGTATCCGTGGTATGGGCGCCTGTTTCAGGATCCTGAATTCGTGACGCGCTACTGGGACCGGTGGTTTGAACTACGCAAGAGCATGATGGCCACCAACCGGATGATGAGCCTGATCGACTCCCACACCTCAGAAATTTCAGAAGCGGCCACCCGTAATTTCGAGAAATGGAACACCCTTGGCACGACCTTATGGCCAAATGCGAGAGTATGGACGCCCCCCACCCCTCTCCCGGGTAGCGATCGCAATCTTTCAGGAGCTTCCAGAAGAGACTCTCATCAGGATGAGGTCGACTGGATGAAGGGGTGGCTGTGGGCGCGGCTCGACTGGATCGACGACCAGTATACCGCTCCCCCCTCATTCAGCCGCTCGGGAGGACCCGTCAATCCAGGCACCTCTCTAACCATGAGCAACAACTCCGGTCGAAATGGCACGATCTACTACACGATCGATGGGTCTGATCCCCGGAGCCCGGGAAATACGAGCTCGAGTGTTCTTCTGCCATCCGGGAGCCCACTCCAATGGATTATTCCCGGCGGACCTGTAACCGGCTGGAACAGCCTTAACGGACCGGGCAATCTCGCAGCCTGGGAATCTGGGAATGCAGGGATAGGCTACGAGAACTCTCCTGACGATTTCGATGGCCTGATCGAAACCCCTGTTCCGCAGAGAACCACCAGTCTCTATACCCGGTTCGAGTTTAATATCGACAACCAGAATATTATCGACGGTTTCGATACCCTCTTTCTCAATATCCGATACGACGATGGATTTGTTGCCTACCTTAACGGGTCACGGGTAGCGGGCCCAAACGCACCGGGCAATCCGTCCTGGGACTCCGACGCCACTGGTTCCAATCCAGACAGTGCGGCGGTCAACTTCGAAGCTTTCGATATTTCAGCCTCTCTCAGCCAACTCAGGGTCGGAAACAATGTTCTGGCGATTCAATTGCTGAATACTGGAACCACCAGCAGCGACCTTCTCCTCGACCCACAACTGGTTGGCGGCAACAGCGGATCCCTTATCTCCCCCTCTGCCTTCCCCTATTCGTCCCGGCTGACCCTGATCGAGTCCCAGACGATCAATGCCCGCATTCTTGCGCCCGGTGGATGGGGTGCACTCCAGACTGAGTCCTTCCTCGTAGGTGGCCAGATGGCCTCCGCAGACAACCTCGTAATCAGCGAGCTCAATTACAGGCCCAGCCCTCCAACGCCCGAGGAACAATCCGCCGGCTTCGACGCCAGAACCGATTTTGAATACCTTGAAATCATGAACATCAGCTCAGCTGATATCGACCTCGAAGGAATGGCCTTCACCCAAGGAGTAAACTTCGATTTCGACCTCGGAGACGTTCATTTTCTGGCCCCGGGTGAAAGGGTTGTCATCGTCAGCAACCGAGATGCCTTCCTGCTCAGATACGGCAACCGGCAGTCAGGAGCCCGCATCGCCGGGGAATTCAGCAACAATCTGAGCAACGACGGGGAAACCATCATTCTTTCCAGTGCCAGCGGCAGCGACATCCGGAACTTTACCTACAATGACGCCTCTCCGTGGCCGGAGGCGCCCGACGGAGAAGGCCTGTCCCTTGTCCTGCGCACCCCAGCCAGTGCTCCTGATCATGATTATCCTCCAAACTGGCGCTCAAGTATTACTGCAGGTGGAGTGCCGGGCAGCTCCGACAGCACCTCCCTCACAGGATCTCCCCTCGATGATGACGACAACAATGGCTTAAGTAATCTGGTTCAGCATGCCTTTTCCGTTGCCGGAGTGCGAATGATCCAACCCTCAGCCTCAATCAATAGCTTCGCTCACGCTGAGACTCCGGTGGATTTCATGACCTTCTCCTATACCAGAAATCTAGCGGCAGACGACGTCGTCTTCACGGTCCAGATCAGCCCCGACCTCCAGAACTGGATTTCGGAGGGGGACACAAATATCTTGCCGGTGAGCCGTGTCGAAAACGGCGATGGGACTGAGACTCTCACCTATCGGTATACCGAACCCGCTGCAGGCTACGACCAACTCTTCGGGCGGGTCCTGATTCAGCACCTCCCCTGAGCAGGGAGGTGCCATGTGATGTGCTCACAGACGGGCATCAGAATCGGGCAGGGCCTATGGAACCTGTACCAATATATTGTCGAGGCAAAGTCCGCTGAACGTATCCAGCGTGCCATCACTGACAAAGTTGAACTCGATAAGAACCGACTCCCCGATTGCGGCCGCAGGCACAAGAACCTCGATAGAGTCAAAATCCACGTCAAAGATCGCCATATCAATCGGCACATCCTCCCCGAGCTGGGACTGGTCGGAGGAACGCAGGAAGCGAATGGTCGCCGTATCGCCGAACCCATCGGCATCGCGATAGGCATCGAAGCTGAGAAGGGCGGACGCGACCCCGGAAAGGTCGATGGCCGGGGTGCGCAGGGAGATATCGGACTCAACCCCGTAGTCACCCAGTCCCGTGCACCATGCGCTGGCTGAATTGCCAGCCCCGGCAAGAGGTCCAGTTGTCCCGGAGGGGGTTCCCAGTTCCCACTCCGTATTCCCAAAGTCATCATTGACGATGGTAGTCCAGCCTGCCCCCCCAGTCTCCAGGTCATCAGAGAAGAGAGGAGGCGGATTCTTCTCCCGAATCGCCACAAAGCCCTCTTCCGGGAACGGAAGGGAGATCACCTGAGTGTTGATCCCGGAAGGATCAGCCGCAAGGTCCTGTGCGTCGGGCAAGCTCCCCCAGGTTTCCCTTGGAGTCGAAAGGTCCGGGCTGATCAGGATATCATAGAACTTGCCGAGCGTGCTCTTCCACGACAATTCGATCTCCCCTCCGGGCATCGGGCTCACCGCGAGGCCAAGAGGATCAATGCCGGGTGCTGAACCTACCGGAGCTCCTTCCGCAAGCTCCACGATCCGCGACGGGTGCAGAGGAAGATCAAAGATCGCCATCTCGTCAATCCGGCCCCCAAAACTATTGTTCAAGGTGTTATCGGACCCGACCGTAATGATCCCATTAAAGGCATCGAGAGGCTCTCCCCCAGCCGCTTCGGCAACCTTCACTCCATCCACCCAGATCTCCCGGTTTCCCTCCGTATCCCTCTGGAAGACAAAGTGCTGCCACTGGTTGATATTGACGACCCCTCCAATTGTGAGGCGCACCGGACCCTCACAGCAGCCGGACTGGTCGAAATACACGGTGCCGTTACCCCATGGAGTATGGGCCTGAAAACCTCTCTCTCCTCCTGTGGCCGAAGGAGCATGAAGCCAGAAGGCGCTCGTGTTTCCAACCTGGACGTTATATTGCCAGAAGCTCACAGCCATCGCGTTGTTTTCGTAGGCGGGGTCGAGCCAGGGGCCCATTTCACTTCTCGCGTAGGCCCCATTATTCGCCGC
>DIHT01000132.1:11685-18513 GCA_002420305.1 Akkermansiaceae bacterium UBA5689
GAGCCTTCTATCGAGAGATCCGCACCGTTCCCGCTCTGGTCTTCAGACTGCCCCTCGAAATTCCAGTAGGCGAGGAGCACAGGCTGCGGGATTGGCGGCACGCTTCCGGGGTCCGTCGGGTCGAACAGGCTCTCCACTTCGTCGAGGTCTTCAAATCCGTCCCCATCAGTGTCCACATTGTGAGGGCTTGTGCCGGTATCATCGACACCTGCGAAGGTTCCGCTGTTGCTTTCCACGCCATCGCTCAGCCCATCACCGTCGGTATCGGAATCAAGGGGGTCGGTGCCGGTATCGGAGGCGTCCACAAAGATCCCGGTCCCGGTCTCAGCACCATCGGGAATGCCATCCCCATCGGTGTCGTCATTGGTGGGATTGGTGCGGGCATTGAGCTCCTCCAGATCGCTGGTACCATCGTTGTCAAAGTCCCCGGTCCCGGAGAGCTGGGTGAGATCGTTAATGTCGTCCCACGAGATCTCCCACGCGTCGGGGAGGTCATCCCCGTCAGTGTCCTCTGACTTAACCCCGATGGGATAGACTGGCGGGCTGCCGGCATTGGTGTCGCCAATTGCCACGATCCCGACAATTCCGGGGCCGCTGATCCCGATATCGACCCAATCTCCTCCACCTTGCTCCCCAAAAACGTTGTCGAACGGGAAGAGCCCCGGGGAAGTAATAGTAAAAGGGGTCGTCTGGTTCTGCGGGCAGCAATTGTGCTGCGCGGTCACCTGCCCGTCCACGGTGTCCATGATGAAGAAATTGGTATCATCTGCCCCAAGGTGAATGTTGTAGGTTCCCGGCAAGAAAGCCGACATATCGAGATAACCGTTGTAGCGCACCGTGAAATTCTCTCCACCCCCATCTCCCCACGGCCGGTTCTGCACCGATATGGCATTCCCTCCGTTTCCATGACTGGCGAGGGGCTCAATGGCATCGAAGGAACGAAGGGGAGCTGGATCACCCGAGACATGCACATCGTAGTTCCCTTGAGCGGCGTTATTGATAATCACCCCGGCATCGTAATGGTTCTCCTGATAGTTGACCCCGTTCTGAGTGAGATCAGGACCGTAAGCGCCGGGAGCCAGCTCATCAATAGGCACGAAGGAAGGCTGGACGATCGGTATATCCGGGTTGCTGTTCGGATCATTAGGGTCAAAGTTCTCGTTTACCTCGAAGCCGTCGCTGGCGCCATCATCGTCGGTGTCCGCATTGAGTGGATCGGTGCCGGTGTCACTCGCGCTGGTGAAGGTTCCAGTGCCAGTCTCCACGCCATCGAGCAAGCCGTCTCCGTCACTGTCAGGATTCGCCGGGTCCGTCCCCGCAGCCTTCTCCTCGCCATCGTTGGATCCGTCCTCATCAGCATCCGCCACGGTGGGGTCGGTTCCGTCAACGTATTCGTCAGGATCACTGACACCATCTTCATCGAAGTCCCCAGGGCCGAGCTGGGTCAGGTCCCCGGGGAAGAACTGCTCCTCGTACCCATCGGGGATGCTGTCGCCGTCGGCATCGAGGTCCGGATCAAAGCTGTCGAGATACACCCCCCAGCTCAACCCTGCCCCATCCGTATCAAATTCCGCAGGAACACCACTGCTGATTCCAAAGACGCTGGTGTAGCCGATCCCGCCGAAGTCCGCAGTGTTGGTGGAGAAGTCATTGTAATAGCCAAATCCGATATCAGCCGCGGACTGGGCGCCCCCACCATCCTCGGTCAGCCAGACGTCCACGTTGAACCAGCCTCCTCCGCCAAAGTCAAAGTTGGCATAGGTTCGCACGTTCCAAGACACATCGGTATGCTGCTGATTGTCGCCCCGGGGATTCAGGTTGGTTGCCGCTGCAATTGGAGTGGCCACAACCTTGACTCGGTCATCGTAGTTCTCAGTGAAGGAGAAAACACCATCCTGGTCGTAGAACTGGAACACATAGGCGAGGTCGTGGTTGTCGCCCAGCAGATCCGTACCGAGCCCACCAGGCTCCCGGTCGACATCAATTCCCTCAAGAAGAAGAGAGTTCGGGTCGTCCAGCTCCCCGAACGGAGCAAGTTGATCGACGTTCTCGGGAAGGGTTCCGGTGAAGTCTGCTCCGGGGAGGTTGTCTGTACGGCGATAAAGAACTCTTTCCGGCGTATGGTTGACGAGACTGATTTCTGGCTTTGATGCAGGGTCATTGGGATCGAATCCTCCATCGACCTCCTGACCATCAAAGCTCAGGTCGTCATCGCTGTCAGAGTCAAGGGGGTCCGTTCCTGTATCACTGGCATTCACGAAGGTGCCCGTCCCGCTTTCCACCCCGTCAAGCAAACCATCATTATCACTATCCTCGTCAAGAGGGTCCGTACCCGCAGCAACTTCCTCCCCGTCTGAGGAACCATCATCATCCGAATCCGAATCAAGAGGGTCAGTCTGCGCAGCGTGCTCTGCCGCATCGCTCACCCCATCGTTGTCAAAGTCAGTCAGATCTGAAACGTCTTCCAGACCAGACACTTCATCATTCGGGTCAGCATCGATAATGCTCTGTTCAAAAGTGTCCGGGAGCCCGTCTTGGTCCTCATCCGCTCCAACCTCGAAAAACCATACCTTTTTACTGTTGTCGTTATCAGGGCCTCCGGTGGTCGTATCCTCAGCCGTCATCTCCCCGGGTTGCCCCGTTCCATCATCCGCGTACAAACGAACCTCAAGAGGATACCAGCGGTCATCGCAGCAGGTATCGTTGCGAGCAAAAGCCACCACCGTGGTCACCTCATACTCCGCACCGAGATCGATGGTGTATTGAGCACTGTTGGCGAGACCGCTTCTTGCAGACCACACTCCTCCCCCAGCTTCCTGATCATTATCAATAGGGCCTCCCACGGGACCGTGCTCGAGGCTCTGGGTCGTTCCAATCTCGGGGCCATCCGTAAGATTGAATGTCGTTACGCCGGCAATATCGTTCGTGCTGGTCGCACCGCCCCGTCCGAAAGCCCCGGCCTCGTCAGGAACCACTCCCGCCTCAAACGCTTCGAGTTCTCCCAGGTGAAAACGGGTGTCCCCCGGACCTTTTTTAATATTAATAAAACGCGCAAGAACGCCCTCCGCCTGCGGAGCCATTCCAAGGGTAATGGCCATTACGCCCAAAATAAGGATGGTGAGATGATTCATTGGATTTTTTTAAGCTAACACCGTTCCTAGGGGGGCCTTTCCACCTAAACAAGCTGTGATTTCCACAAAAGGTCCACAAAGCTGGGCAAAGTGGACCTAATTTAACGAAGTTTCCCCGGTGAAAGGCGCTTGGCTGGGACTCCCGGGCCGCATCCCTCAACGAGGCATGATCTCAGCATGCTTACTTACCCCGGTAGCAATCGAGGCGGGCCCCAACTCGCAAAAACAGGCTGTTGCGGCCCAGGGCAGGACTGGAATCCACCCATGTCACCTCATCCCCGGGCTCAAGATCATAGACCCCTAGTATTTTGGGCTTCCCACTCACATCTATGGAATACATCTCCCCATCCCGCGAAAGGCACAACATCGTTGTCCCGGCGAGCAGGGGAGAGGCATAAAAATTCCCTTGGAGCTTTTTGGCCCACTGCGCCTCCCCTGTTTGCGGGTCAACTGCCTGAATCATTCCCCGGTCCGACAGAACAAAGAGAGTCTTTCCGTTCGAAACCGGGGTAGGCACGTAAGGCGCGTCCTGCTCGAGCTGCCAAAGCAACTCGGCGCGGCCTTCTCCGCCCTCTAGTGGACGAAGTGCAACAAAGACATTATTGCCCCCCTCTTTCTTGCATCCCGCAGTGATGATAGAACCCGGAGCTCCGCTCCCCGCCAGAATGTTGAGCGGAGAAACGATACAGCGTTCCTTGAAAATACCGGGGAGCGACCACACTTCTTTCCCATTTTCGAGATCCAGACCACACACCCCCGTGCTGGTACTACTAACTACTACCTCGAAGCGCGACGGATCTTCATCCTGCCTGCGAATCAGCGGAGTCATATAGGTTGTCTTCGGACTGGGGCTTGGATACGGCGTTTTCCAATCTGGGTGGCCAGTTGCACCGTTAATTGATGCCACGTAGCCGCCCAGTTGATGGAGGTGCGCGAAGATGACTGACCCATCATGGATGACAGGCATCAGGTTAAGTCCGTGAGCTCCTTTGAATGATCCAATCTCATAATCCCAGAGATGTTTTCCCTTGTGAGAATATGCCGAAAGAACCGCCACCTTGCGACTGGATTGGTACCAACTGAAGACCACCATGTCTTGGTCGACCGCCGGGGTCGCTGCCGCAGTATTGTTCATCTTGTGGGTTCGGTAGGGCCCAACCTCGACGGTCCTCTTCCACAACGCACTCCCGTCGTCTACACGAAGACATTGGAGATGAACGACGCCGCCCAGTCGATCTTCCGAGGTCACAAATATCCGTTGGCCCCACACCACCGGAGAACTAGTACCTGGTCCCCGCAGGGCAACCGACCATGCCCTCGCAGTTTTATCCACTCCTCCCGGGCAATCAAAACTGGAAGCGATTCCAGCCCCTCCAGAGCCGCGAAACCTCGGCCAGTCATCCTCTCCGGCATCGACACTACCAATCAACAACACCACGGTGCTGAACAGTATCAGGATCCCTTTTAGAAATCTGAACGATGAATCCGCCATAAAATCGACTTAGCAAACGCTGTCGCAATCGTCACCTCTGGTCAATCACCACTACCAATTCTCGCTGTGGTTAGCCCTTACTCCAGTTATTCTTGATCGAAATGAGTTAACTCTCATAGGGTAATCGAACGCCCTTGCCATACGCAGGCTTGCCAGCTGATTCCCCACACCTTATTGCCATATCATGGAACCCTCCAAAACCCACTTGGCTACGGGAGCCCTCTCCGTCTTCCTCGCCATCGCAGGAGTTCTTTCCTCCTCAGGAGCTCCAATCATCTCTGAAATTCTCGCCGATAACGAGTCGGGTCTGAGAGATGAAGACGGCGAATGGGAGGACTGGCTCGAACTCTACAATCCCGATCCCGCACCCTACAATCTTGGAGGGCATTTTCTCACCGACAATCCGGACAACCCGACAAAGTGGCGCATCCCCGACGACACCGTTCTCCTCCCCGGGGGGTTCCTGGTGATCTTTGCCTCCGGAAAGGACCGCGCGATTACCAATCAGGAACTTCATACCAGTTTCGGCCTCGACAACAGCGGTGAGTATCTCGCTCTCGTCTCTCCCGATGGAGTCTCCATCCTCGACGACTTTACTCCTACATACCCTGCCCAATTCGACGATGCATCCTTTGGCATTGAGCAGACTCCGGTCACAGGTGAGGAGATCCTTATCGGGGTGGATTCCGCCTGCAGGACCTATGTGCCCACCGACAACAGTCTGGGCCTCAGCTGGACCCAGGCCAACTTCGGCGACAATCTGTGGAGTGCCGGGTTCCTCGGAGCCGGATACGAGCGGAGCACGGGCTACCGGGAACTGATCGCGAGTGACCTTGAGCAGGTCGCCTTCGATCGTAATTCCTCAGTCTATATCCGAATACCTTTCGATCTAGCACGGACGGACAATATTCTCAGTCTCTCCCTCGATGTTCAATACGACGACGGACTTGTCGCCTACCTCAATGGTGTCCGGGTCACCTCCCTGAATGCTCCCGGGGCACCCGTCTTCAATTCCAGCGCATTAAGCGACCGCGCCGACTCTGCGGCCTTGGATTTCCAAACAATCCAACTCAACAGCCACCTCAGCCGGCTCAGAACAGGAGCGAATGTTCTCTCACTGCATCTCATGAATTCCTCCGCGGACGATGACGACCTGCTGCTCAGACCCCAGCTTAGTGTGATCCGCACCCTGTCACTCGAACTGGGTGAATCCGCCTACTTCGCGAATCCCACTCCGGGTCAACGTAACGGCAGCCAGGAGCAGCTCCCAACCAGCGAGGTGGTATTTTCTCACCGCAGTCAGACTTTTATCGATAACTTCGAAGTCTCTCTCTCAAGCGCCTTCCCGAGTGAAGTCATCCGCTATACTACGGACCGTTCAGAACCAAACGCAAATTCTCCTCGCTATACCGAACCCATCCTAATCGATAGCTCAATTCAGATAAGAGCACGGGTCTTCGGTGAAAATAACGCGCAGGGCCCCGTCAAGATGCGAAGCTTCCTGAAGGTGGGAGAAGCCGTTCTTCAGCAATTCAATTCCAACTTGCCGATCCTCATCATCGAAACGTGGAACAGAGGCGATCCGGGCGGAAACACCCACCTCGATGGCTTCATGGCAATTATCGAGCCCGATCCCGAAACGGGCAGGGCTCGGATTACAGATGAGTTCGCCACTGACACCCGGGTAGGTCTCAAACGACGAGGATCCTCCTCCTTCGGCTGGCCGAAATATTCCATGACGGTAGAAGCGCGCGACGAAGAGGGGCTCGATAAGGGAATTACGCCCCTCGATATGCCCCGTGAATCCGACTGGATTCTGAGTGGGCGGTATCAATTTGACCGGGCACTCATGCGCAATGATCTCATGTATGAATTGAGTCGCCAGACCGGCGAATACGCGACTCGTACTAAGTTCGTTGAAGTCGTGCATAACGTCCGAGGTGGCCCCCTTACCTACTCTGGATCCTATTTCGGGGTGTATTCCCTGATGGAAAAAATCAAACGGGACGACGGCAGGGTCCCCGTGGCACGGATTGACCCCAGAGATTCAAGGGAGCCCGCAGTCTCGGGCGGATATATGTTCAAGAAGGACCGCCTGGATCCCGGAGACAGTGGATTCAGCGTGGCGGGTCTGGGAACTCTGGGATGGGTTGAACCCAAAGAGCGGGAGGTATCCAGCCGGCAGAGATCGTGGCTTACCGCTCA
>DIHT01000132.1:18903-33047 GCA_002420305.1 Akkermansiaceae bacterium UBA5689
GAATACATCGATCAATTCTCATGGCTACGCCATCACTGGCTCAACACTCTGGCCATGAACGTCGATGGGTTTCGCCTCAGCGGCTACTACTACAAGCACCGCAGTGACACCAACGACGGGAAGGTCGGAGCGGGTCCAATCTGGGACTTTGACCGCACCATGGGCTCTACCGATAGCCGGGACAACAATCCTTCCCAGTGGGATGGATCTGGAGATTCAAGTAGAACGTGGAGCGACGGCCGCTACGCCTGGTGGGGGCAGGTTCTTAGCAAGCCCGACTTCCGGCAGGCCCATACGGACCTGTGGCAGGACCTCCGGGGAAATGTGTTCTCTACCGAGAACATCGAGAGCATCATCAACGATTTTGCACGGCAAATCGATGGACGGGACCCGCTTGGTGCAAACGACTCATCACTCGGTCGCAGCCCCGCCGAGAGAAACTACGACAAGTGGGGCAATGCCAGTCACCGCAATGAGGTCCGAACTCTAAAGCAGTGGCTGAGAACAAGAGTTGGCTGGATTGACCGACAGTATACCGCCAAGCCTCTTTTCAGCTCTGATCAGGAAAGGCGGCAACCCGGTGTTGTGGAGGTGGGAGATCAGTTCTCCTTCGTCGGCGATGGCGTGGTCTACTACACCACCGATGGGACAGACCCTCGTGCATCTGGAGGCAACGCCTCCGGCAGTGCGTTGCTCGCTAATATTGGAGAACCGATTACTGTAGACGGAACGACTACAATCACCGCGAGAGCCCGCGATGGACGGGGACTAACGGCGTGGAGCGGCCCTATCACCTCCCACTTCCTTGTGGGACCAATCGCGAATGCGTCAAATCTTGTGATAACGGAAGTCCACTACGCACCACTTCCCCCGGAAACCTCCGAGGAACTCGCTGCTGGAAACGATGCCTCAGACTTCGAATTCATAGAGATGAAGAACGTGAGTGGAGACACTATCAACCTTACCGCTGTGAAGTTTACGGAGGGCATTGATTTTGATTTTACATTTTCCGATGTAACCTCCCTTGCTCCTGGAGAATTCGTCCTCGTTGTTCGTAACAGAGCCTCTTTCGAAGCCCGCTATGGCACATCTTACAGCGATCGGATTGCGGGTGAGTATGTCCCAACCAGACTTGAAAATGCTGGGGAACGGCTCCACCTGGTCGACGGAGTGGGAAACACTATTGCGAATTTCCGATACAACGACCGGGATCCTTGGCCGGAAGCTGCAGGAAGAGATGGCTCCAGCCTGGTCCTCGCAAGTCCTACCGCCCCCGTCCCTGATTATTCAGCACCTGGCAACTGGAGAGCCAGCGCAGCGGCCGGAGGAAATCCGGGTACTGGATTGCTGATTGATAGTGATGGTGACGGGCTGAGTAACATCGATGAGGCACTGGCAGGAACAGATCCGCTTCGCTCAGACACAGATGGAGACGGCTCTACCGATGGATCAGAAATTGCAGCTGGCACAGACCCTCTCGATGGATCATCACTTTTCCAGATAACAACGCTGAGTAAGGATCCGTTAACTGGGTTTGTCACGGTGAGGTGGGATAGCGTCCCGGGAAAAAGTTATACCCTTGAGGCAAGTGCCGACCTGATCAACTGGGAGGTAACCTCCTCTGGGATTATCGCAGTGGGAACTGTGACCTTGCAGCTAGACCCCCGTGCTATCGGAGGGGCTCAACGCTTCTATCGGGTATCGGTCGACGAATAAACAGAATCGCCAACAAAGGGCTGAAGCTAGGCAGGCTCTTAGCAAGGGTGGGGTATTTCATCCGTCTCCGAGCCAGGAGGACTCAGGAGTCATTGGTGGTGACGCGATCCTTTCCTTACTTCCGTTGCAGCCGCCCCTTGTATTCGGGGCGCTCGCGCCATGCCTTGAAGTAAGGCCTATAGGCATCCAACTCCGTCCAGAACATCCGGGGGGGCTGAGGCGAATCAACCTTGCCAGAGGGGTAATCCTTCCCTTCACCACTCGCATCGACCGTCGCGTCCCATGCTTGAAAGGCCTCGCGAAGGCGCTGAGCTACCTCCGGGTGCCCAGCGCTGATATCCGCCTTTTCCGCCGGATCGTCACCCAGATGATAGAGATGAAAGTCTCCGCGGGTCACATTCTTCGAGTAAAGTTTGAATTCGTTGTCGACCCATGCGCCCCGGACCCCGCTCCTGAACCCAATCGGCTTGCGGCGCGGACCCAGCTCTTTCCCGAAGAGCGCGCGCAGACTCTGCCCGTCTTGCGGCTTTAGCATGGAAGTAGCAGGGAGACCTGCCACTTCCGCAAGAGTAGGAAAAATGTCCATAGTACAAGCCGGAAAAGAGGTCACCCGGGGCTTGGTGATTCCTTCAGGCCACTCGATCACCCCCGGCACGCGCAGTCCGCCCTCGAAAAGTGATCCCTTATAGCCCCGCAAGCCCCCCACCGTGTCGGGCTTGAATCCTGGAAGCCCCCCGTTATCGCTGCAAAACCATACGAGGGTGTCGCGGGCAATTCCGATTTCCCGCAATCCGGACCGCAGGGCTCCTATACTGCGATCCAGGGCCACGAGTTCCGCATAATGGTGCTGCGACTTGTTATCGAGATTCGCGAAGAGCTTGAGATCCTTTTCCAGACCCATCCATGGACTGTGCGGGGTACCATACCAGATCACCGTAAAGGAGGGCTTCTTCGCCTTGGCTTGCGCTCCGACAAAATTGAGCGCTTCCGTGACGATGACTTCCGAGGAATCTCCCGTGAATTCTTCGAAATTCCCCTTCCGGCTCATCACCGGATCCTTATCGAAGAAATTGGTGACTGAGAGCCACTGGTCAAATCCGAATCCGCCCGGGCCATGGGTATCTTCCCTCAGGATGGGAACCCCCGGACCGCGCAATCCGTTGAGATGCCACTTCCCAAAATGTCCGGTCGCGTAACCCGCTTCCCTGAGCGCTACCGCCAGGGTCTTCTCCTGCTTTCGCAGGGCAAATCCATGGCTCTGCACTCCGGTCCGGTTGTGCGTCCGCCCAGTCAGGACCGTTGCCCGCGTTGGGGAGCACACTGGTCCCCCGGCATAAAACCGGTCAAAGCGCAGTCCACCCGCCGCCATCGCGTCAAGGTGCGGAGTTCTGAGCGTCGGGTGGTTGTAATAACCAGTCTGTCCCCAACCCATATCATCTGCCATCACCAGGACGATGTTAGGTTTGGAGGCCAGAAGCATGGGAGCACTCAGGAGGAAAGCGAAAAGAAGCGTCTTCATCGAGGATCACTAGGAGCTAACTCCCTCAATGTTGCACGGAGAATCTTGAGCCTGAGTATATTATTGTTTCGCGACTCTCCCCTGTCACCCCTCGCCGTGAGCCCCTGAATTATTTCCTGACGCCGAGAGCTTCTTTCTTACTCGGCCAGGGAAGATCACGGTCAAAAAAACGCGCGAGGGGCTTGTAGTTGTGATAATCCACAGCCTCACGGCGCCAGAGATCCACGTATGCGTCGTATTGCTTCCGCATCTGGACCAAAACCGCCACTTCTCCTTCTGGGCCGGTCACCAGATTCTTCAATTCGAATGGATCCTCCTCCGTATCATAGAGCTCCTCTGCCGCCTTGAATCCCTCCCCTGCCCACGGCCAATAGATATACTTGTGGCGTTCCGTTACCACCGAAAGGCTAAAGACCTTGGAGGGACCCCACACGTTGACCAGTGGTAGAGACTCCCTGATCCTTACCCCAGCGTCCTCGTAAAGCGGAAGAATGCTCTTTCCGTCAATCCCCTCGGGAACAGCTACCGCGGCCAGTTCCAACAGGGTCGGCATAAGGTCCACGTTCCCAGTCAGGGCATCACAGCGCAGTTCCTTGCCACTGTTCCTGTGGCGCGGATCATACACGATCAAGGGAACCCGTGAGGATTCCTCGTAAGGCAGCACCTTGGACCCATAACCATGGGCACCACACATGAATCCATTATCCGAAGTAAAAATCACCACGGTGTTTTTCTCTACCCCGTGGCTCCTGAGGGCCGCCCGTATCATTCCAACCGCAGCATCCACCGCATAGACCTGCTGGTAATAGGTAGCCATTACCTCGTCATATTTATCTGAGTAGTTCCAGCTGTGAAAACGCTCATACTGACGCCCATACCGGCTTTGGGGTGCGAAGTGGAGGCCATACTCGCGCCCAAAATTCCTTGGCTTCGTAAAACGCATGCCGGCATAAATTTTATTATCTTCCGGATCAGGCGTGGCTGGCTTGTGAGGCGCCTTGAAGCTGATAGAGAGGCAGAACGGCTGCCCGGACTTCGCAGACTCTTTAATGAAATCCGCGCCGAAAGCTCCGTAAGAACGAGATGAGTGCGGGAACTTCTTTGCGTATTCTACCATCGATTTGTTTCTTGCTGTCAGATAGGAGGTTTGTCCCGGCCCCGCTCCCCAACGATCAAAATCGCCAGCTGGCAAAACACCCTTCTTCCCACTCCTCGTCGTCACCTCAAACCCGATCTTTCCGGCTATCGCCGTTCGGTATCCCGCTTCCTTGAGAAGGATAGGATAGGACTCCGCCCAATGGGAGCTGTGCAGAGCCCCATGCTCGAAGTTACACCCATGCCTGAACTCGAACTTCCCCGTCATGATATTGGCCCGGCTAGCCATGCAGATCGCAGTGCTCACATAATGGCAGTCAAACACCACTCCTGCCCGCGCGAGCGCGTCGAGGTGCGGCGTTTTAACCTCAGAATTTCCATAACACCCCATTGAAGAAGTGCTCTGATCATCCGTGAGGAGGAAAACTAGGTTCGGTCGGTCGTCTCCGTAGGTCGAGGACGCGAAAAGAAACAGAGGCAGAAGAGGGACTCGGAGCCGCAGCAAGAACGCACACTTCATCATGCCTTGAATGCTCAACGGTATTACAGGAGAAGCGATCAGGAACTCACGGTTTCTCCTCCGGGGACACCAGCAACTTCAAGAGCTGGCTTTTAAGCCTTGAAGGTGCCCGTCAACCGGCCTAAACCCCGCCCCCGAACTTACGCAAAACATGTCTGACTCCTCTTCTGATATCGGACTCGTGGGCCTCGCGGTCATGGGTCAGAACCTTGCTCTGAACATCGCCGATCACGGCTTTCGCATCTCTGTCTACAACCGGACCACTTCAAAAACTGACGAGTTTGTAGCCGCAAACCCGGAAACCCCCGGTGGGGTAGTTGGCACAAGCACCCTTGAGGAATTCGTGCAGTCCATCAAGAGACCTCGCAAGGTCATTATCCTCGTCCAGGCTGGCGGACCCACTGACGCAGTGATTGATGGGCTGACAGAACTACTGGACCCCGACGACATCATCATTGACGGGGGCAACGCCCTCTGGACCGACACGATCCGCCGGGAAAAAATGCTAAACGAGAAAGGATTCCGGTTTATCGGCTCCGGGGTCTCGGGTGGAGAAGAGGGAGCTCGTTTCGGCCCCTCTCTCATGCCCGGCGGCAAGCAAAGCGCGTGGAATGAACTCAAGCCCATCTGGGAGGCCATCGCCGCAAAGGTCGACGAGACTACCGGAAAGCCCATTGAAGGAGCAGAAGCCGGAAAGCCTGTCGAAGGAGGAGTTCCCTGCGCCACCTACATTGGCGATAACGGCGCAGGCCATTACGTCAAGATGGTGCACAACGGGATTGAGTATGGCGATATGCAGATGATCTGTGAGGCCTATACTCTGATGGACAACCTCCTCGGTATAAAGCCAGAGGAAATGAGTTCCGTATTCGGAGAGTGGAATCAAGGTGTTCTCGATTCCTTCCTGATCGAAATCACGGCCGACATTCTTGGGCAGAAGGACCCTGAAACTGGCCAGCCTTTCGTCGACATTGTTCTTGATACCGCAGGACAGAAGGGAACCGGCAAGTGGACCTCCATCAACGCCCTCGACATGGGCATTGCCGCACCCTGTATCGCAGAGGCCGTTTTTGCGCGCTGCATCAGCGCTCTCAAAGAGGAGCGCGTTGCCGCCGCCAAGGTTCTCGACGCCAAGCTCGAGCCCTTTGACGGAGATACCGCAGAGTTCGTCCAAGCCATCCACGATGCCCTCTACTGCTCCAAGATCTGCTCCTACGCACAGGGCTTTCAACTCATGCGTGAGGCCCAGAATGAGTATGACTGGAATCTGGACTTCGGACAGATTTCCATGATCTGGCGTGGGGGCTGCATCATCCGTGCCCGTTTTCTCCAGAAGATCTTTGAGGCCTATCAGACTAATCCTGATATCGCGAATCTGCTTCTGGATCCATACTTCAAGAGCGAGATCGACCGGTGTCAGGCCAATTGGCGCAAGGTCGTGGCCACCGCCGCACTACATGGCGTGCCCCTCCCCTGCTTCAGCTCGGCTCTCTCATATTACGATAGCTACCGCAGTGAGCGCCTCCCCGCAAACCTGCTGCAGGGGCAGCGCGACTTCTTCGGAGCTCATACCTACGAGAGGGTCGACCGGGAACGCGGACACACTTTCCACATCGACTGGCCGGTAAGTGGCCGGCCGCAAATCCAGGTGAAGCCGTGACTTCTCTGCCCTGCCAATATTACCCATCGAGGCTGACCATGGGGTCAACCTCCTGATCGTAGTCGACACCCGACAGCCCAAATCCAAAGAGCTTCAGGAAATCTTCCTGATATCCTGCGAAATCAGTAATTTCTCTCAGGTTTTCCGAAGTTACCTGCGGCCATATCTCATTCACCTCCTGCTGGACCTCAGGCTCCATCTCGAGATCATCAATTCGAATGAGCCCCTTGTCATCCAGCTTTGGCAGCTCGTTATTATACAGGTGAGTGGCGAAAAGTCGTTGGATCTGCTCAACAGTCCCCTCGTGGGTCCCCTTCTCCTTCATGATCCGATACAGAATGGAAATATAGAGCGGCACAACGGGGATTGCCGAACTGGCCTGAGTCACTAACGCCTTGTTGACTGAAATGAAGGCATCGCCTCCGGCATTAGCCTTGAGAAGTACGCTGATCCGCTGCCCGGCCGCCCTGAGGTCAACCTTGGCCCGTCCAATCGTTCCGTTGGTGTAAATTGGCCAGGTCACCTCCGGTCCAATGTAGTCGTAGGCAACCGAGGTCGCATTAGGCGCAAGCAGACCGGCACCATTCAAAGCTTCCATCCAAAGTTCCC
Source organism: Akkermansiaceae bacterium UBA5689 (assembly GCA_002420305.1). Lineage (GTDB taxonomy): Bacteria > Verrucomicrobiota > Verrucomicrobiia > Verrucomicrobiales > Akkermansiaceae > Roseibacillus_B. The sequence goes on from DIHT01000132.1 coordinate 26,023, forward strand.
AGTCCTCTCCTCCCATGACGGTAACAGTGTCCTGAATCTCTCGTTCTGTCGCAGGCTCAATCTCTACCTCGCTGACTTCAGACCGGTCAGTGTCCAGCGTCCGGGCAGAGTAGTGCTCTCCAATAGGCTTGAGAACCGACTTATGGACTTCCCCGGTGCGAGGGTGCTGCCTTCTGGGAGAGGCCAGACTGTAAACCACGAGATCAATCTGGCCGAGGTCCTCCTTGATGGCTCCCACCACCGTCGCCTTCATCTCGTCCGAAAACGCATCTCCGTTAAAGCTTCTGGCGTAAAGACTCTCAGCCGATGCCGCTCTGTGAAAGGCCGCGGAGTTATACCATCCGGCTGTTGCGCATTTTCCCTCTCTAGGGGGGCGCTCATAAAACACTCCCATGGTCCTGGCACCGCTCCCGAAAGCTGCCGTAATTCTCGAGGCTAGCCCGTAGCCCGTCGAGGCACCAACAACGAGAACATTCCGCGGGCCGTTCTCGATCGCCCCCTTGCTCCTGACATGGTCAATTTGTTCCTGGACGTGCGCCGCGCATCCGGTCGGATGAGCCGTGAGACAAATAAACCCTCGAACCCTCGGCTTAATGATCATGGGCCGTACTCTTCCGGCCCTCGCGAGGTCGGTCGAGCAAAACCTGTCACCCTTGGCAACTTTTAGTGATTACCAACCCCGGACTGCCTGATCGAGGGCTGGACACGAACACCGCAAGCTTTCATATCCCCATCATGAATCTCACCGGTATGCGGGCAGTTGTCTTTGGAGGAACCTCAGGGATCGGCCTTGCCGTCGTGGATCAACTGGCTGCAGAGGGCGTGGATGTCCTTGCCGCGAGCCGCACGGCCGCGGACAGGAACAAGCCTGAAGGACAAGCATCTCGGCACTCGGTCGACGTCCTCGACCGGGAAGACCTGAGCAAATTCTACGAGGACCATGGCCCTTTTGACATAATGGTGAACACCGCCGTTCCTTCCAGCCGGGCTCAAGGTCCGTTCGCGGAGATGACACTCGACGGCTTTGAATCAACTTTCGACAAACTTTGGGGCTACGTGAACAGCGTTCGCCTTGGGCTGGCAAGCCTCAACACCAACGCTTCGATCGTTCTGGTAAGCGGATTTCCCGCTAGAAAATGTCTCCCAGGGGCCTCTGCGATCTCAACAGTCGGCAATGCAATAGAGGGATTTGTCCGGGCCATTGCCCCTGAAATTTCACCCCGAAGAATCAATGCCGTCTCCCCAGGCATCATCGACACCCCGCTCTTCCCCCAGGAGGGGGTAGCGCGAGAAGAATTTCTCCAGCAAACCACGGGAACTCATCCCATTCCCCGCCCTGGAACATCTGCCGAAGTTGCGCAGGCCGTTCTTTTTCTCCTCAAGAACGACTTTACCACGGGAACCGTAGTAGACGTTGACGGCGGCGCGACTCTTCCATGATCAGACACCAAGGAAGAATCTGAGGAGAACAGTCTAACGCTGCACCCGGGCGTTGCCTTCCCAGATACTCCACACCTGCTCCTCATCAGCAGGCTGCCCGTAGTCTGTAAGCTGGGTAGCGGCAAGCGCACCCGTGGCCCACCCAAACTGAGCACATTTTGCTCCATCCCATCCTTTAAGGATTCCATAAAGCAATCCTCCAACAAATCCATCTCCTCCCCCAATTCTGTCGAGGACCCCGATCTCCCGTGGCTCGATGACATGCCAGTCACCTCCATCGGCCACGATGCCTCCCCACTCGTGCAGGTTCACACTAACAACCTCACGTAGTGTGGTGGCGTAGATCGAGGCATTGGGAAACTGCTGTTTTACCCGGTCGATCATTTCCTTGAAACTGTCGATCTTGCCCCCGATATCCTCTCCCCCTGCTTCCGGACCTTCGACGCCCAGGCAAAGTTGAAAGTCCTCCTCATTTCCCACAAGAACATCCGCAAGGCTTCCGATTTCCTTGAAGGCGTCGCTCAACTCCTGCTCTCTCCCTTTCCAGAAAGTCGCACGGTGATTGAGATCGAAGGAGATCTTGGTGTCGTATTTCTTGGCAAGACGGGCAACGTCGAGACAGAACTGGGTCGAATCCGGTGAGAGAGCTGCGATCAATCCAGACATGTGAACGATCTGAGCGCCCTCCTCACCGAAGATCCGCTCAAGATCGAAGTCATCGGCCTTAAGGTCACGCCCTACCTCTCCCGCTCTGTCATTCCACACCCGTGGTCCTCTTGATCCCGTTCCGCTGTCTGCCATGTTGATCTGGTGCCGGTACCCCCAGGGACCACCCTGCTCCATATCGGGACCTTCATAGTCCATATGCCGGCCTGCGAGGTTATCCTTGATGAAACGTGAAACCGGGCTGCCCTTGACGAAGGAGGTGAGAATCTTAACCGGCAGGCCAAGGTAGGAAGATACGCTACCCACGTTGGATTCTGCACTACTGGCAGTGAGAACAAAGTTGTCAGAGCAATGAAACGGCTGGCCATTCAGGGGAGTAAGACGTGTTCCCATCGACGTGGGGATCACCATCGCATATTTGCAGTCGGGCTTGAGATCAATCATGGTGTGGCCGGAAAAGTTGTTCTTGGATGCTGAGAGTGTGGGTCGGCAGTTAGCAGGATCTCCAAAGAGGAGCAAGTCCAACGGGAATTGAGTCGCTCGTCAGCAGCACGCAGCTCCGTCCCGTGGCCGCCAAAGGCTCGCATCACCTTCGTTCCGAGATAGCTGTTAGATCGCTCACTTCAGTTATCTTGATTACTTGAAGGGTGAGTTTTCATCTTACCCTAACCAGTTAAAATCGCCCTGAGTTGCGCAAAACAACTGCTCAGGGACATCACCTTATCGTGCGCTGCACTTCCGAGCAATTCAGGCTTGTTGGAGCGGAGGTCTTTGGTTGTAGATCCTCCCCGCAAAGAATTTATCGCCTTCTTCTCCATTAGGGAAATTTGGGCGTTAAATGAGGCTCCCAAAGGGGGTTTCCTTGCCACAACAAAGCTCACCAGACGGTATACCATGGCTAAAAAAGCAACCAAGAAGACCACCAAGAAAAAGACGGCCTCGCGCACCAGCAAGGTAGGAGCAGCAAAAGAGTTAGCTGCCACTGCCAAGAAATCGATCCTCCAGCCTGATGAAGCCGGTGAGATTGATGACGTTACTGCTGTCAAAAAACTGCACGATGCCCGCGACGCAATCGTCGGCGAGCTCCGGAAGAATATTGTCGGAATGGATCAGGTCATCGACGAGGTCCTCATCGCTATTTTCTCCCGCGGCCATGGTTTGCTCGAGGGAGTTCCTGGTCTCGCTAAGACCCTCTTGGTCAGTTCGATCGCCAAGACTCTTTCGTTATCGTTCAAGCGAATCCAGTTCACCCCGGACCTCATGCCCTCGGACATTACCGGCAGTGAGCTTCTGCAGGACGATCCCGAGACCCGCGAACGCAAGTTCATGTTCACCAAAGGGCCGATCTTCTCCAACCTCGTGCTGGCAGATGAAATCAACCGGACCCCCCCAAAAACTCAGGCAGCGCTCCTTGAGGCCATGCAGGAAAAGATCGTATCGGCCGGAGGTGACGATTACGCCTTGGACGCTCCCTTCTTCGTGCTGGCAACGCAAAACCCCCTTGAGCAGGAAGGCACTTACACTCTTCCGGAAGCCCAGCTGGATCGCTTCATGTTCAAGATCCACGTCGGCTATCCATCGCAGCAGGAAGAAATTGACATCATGCGCAGCGTGACTTCAGGCAGCGGCGGCAGCCCTCAGGAAGTACTCAGCAAGGCGGATATTCTCCTCCTTCAGGACCTTGTTGGCCGGGTTCCCGTGGCTCCCCATATCTTCCAATATGTTGCGGCTCTTGTACGTGCGACCCGTCCTTCCGAGGAAAATGCCCCCGGCTTCATTAAGGATTTTGTTTCGTGGGGATGCGGCCCACGCGCCGGCCTGAACCTGATAACCGGCGCCAAGGCCCGGGCTATCCTCCGCGGGCGCTTCGGCGCTTCTTTGGAAGACGTCCAAGCCCTTGCCGCGCCCGTCCTGCGCCATCGCATGGGGCTCAACTTCGCAGCCCAGGCAGAAGGAGTAGACGCTGATCATGTGGTCGGCCGCCTCCTCGAGGAAATCCCGAGCGACAAGGAACTCTACGAAAAAGAAGAGGCATCGGCCTGATCTGATCAGCCGCCCAAGCCGACTCATATCGTTCTTCCCCTGCGCTCCATGGAGGGGAAGAGGGTGACCCCCGCCGGCCAACGGCCACATGCTTGCCAGCGGCTGACAGCCCTCTTTCATTTCGATCTGACACACCCAACCACAAAGAAAGGGCGGCCGTGACGCCTCCCTAGCTATTCAAGATGCCTGAAGCGACCACCTCATCCAGAGAGCCTTCCCCGGAAGAATCCAATAAACCACGCGGCCCTAAGTATCTCGACCCAGAGACCCTCTCCAAACTTGGATCGCTGGACATCGTGGCACGCAAGGTCGTAGAGGGCCTGCGAATTGGCCAGCACAAGAGCCCCAGCCGGGGTATCAGTTCGGAGTTCAGCGCTTACCGGCAGTATGCTCAGGGTGACGAGACGCGCAACATCGACTGGAAAGCCTACGCCCGATGTGACCGATACTACATCAAGCTTTTCGATGCCGAGACCAACTTCGCCTCGAACATGCTTCTCGATGCGAGCCAGTCCATGACCTATCAGTCCGGCAAGATTTCCAAGCTTGAGTATGCCAAGTATCTGGCGGCCAGCCTGTCCTATCTCACCATTGACCAGGGCGACTCCGCTGGAGTGGGGATCTTCGATGGGGAGCTGCAGAACTACATTGCTCCAAAGAGCCACATGGGAGTTCTCCACGATATTTCCTCTGAACTGGAGAAGGTCACCCCGGCGCCTCGAACGAATGTGGGAGCTGTTCTTCATGACTTCGCACACCGAATGACTCGACGGGGATTTGTGATGCTTTTCTCGGATCTTTTCGACAACACAGAGGAGTTCATCGACGGGCTGAATCACCTTCGCTATGGGGGCCACAACGTGATTCTCTGGCACATCATGGACCCCTACGAGATCGAGTTCCCTCTGAATGGAATGTGGAAGTTCATGGGACTCGAGGGCGAGGGCGAAGTCATCACCCAGCCGGGCCGCGTCCGTGCCAACTATCTGGAGGAACTCAAGAAATTCGTCACCGGGATCAAGCGGGCATGCAACAAGTCCGGAGTGGAACACGTGTTGGTGAATACGAAGGTTCCCATTGAACAGACCATCAGCAATTACCTCCTCCAGCGTTCTGCGCTGGCCAAGGCAAAATAATCAGATCCTGAAAGAATAGTGATCATGCCATCCCTCTTTTCGAGCACGACCCGCAGCCTCGCCTTTTGCACGGCGGTGGCGTTTTCGGGTCTGGCCATTGGAAAAGAGGAGGCCATCACCTCCGCGAATCACCCGGCTCTGCAACGCGCCCTGACCGAGAGCCCTGATGCCGACAAGAATGCAGACGGGCAACTTTCCCTTGAGGAATACTCCGCGCTTCTCGGCCCGCAGCGTCCTAACGACCCGGAGAACCCCAAGGCTCCGCTGTTACCCGTGCGCCTTGATGGCAATCTCGTGATTCACGATTTCGAGGAGAATAACCTCGGGCAGAATCCCGGCTGGAGCCCCGTGCATGCAACACCTCTGAAAGACAACCCTCTGGGTGCTCTCGGAGGGAGCTGGCAAAGAGAGGGGGACGCATTCAACCGAGACTTGCAATCAGGCACCAAGATGATGCGGCGCAGGGTCGGGCCATTTGAGGGAAAGCTCTTCCTCACCACGATCAGCAATAGCCAGCGCTCTGTGGGAAGTCTTCGCTCCCCTGTGTTTCTGATTGAGCAGGATTATGTCCTGATCCGCATGAGCGGTGGCGGACATCCGGGCCAGATCTGCGTCAACCTGCATACCGCTGCCGGAGTCGTCCGAAGCGCAACTGGTAGCAATGACGACTACTTTGAGAACGTCGCCATGGACGTCCGGGAATTCCGGGGGCAATTCGCACGAATCGAACTTCGCGATCAGCACCGTGGCCTCTGGGGCCATCTCAACGTTGACGAGATTCTAATGACATCCCAGCCGGCGGATTCCCGGGTCATCAGCAGCCGACCGGCCCCACCAGCCCCCACCGGTGGCCTCGTGATCTCCGGCAGTGGTCAGCATCAGGGAGTCCTCACTCTTGAAAATGGGCAACTCTCCTGCGGAGGCAAGGCCGTCGATTCTGAGATTTTCCTCACGGTCAACTCCCTGCCCGAGAGTATCTCAAGGCTTCCGGGAGCGATCCGACTGCTCAATGGGGAGGTGTGGAACGCCGAGGTGAAAACAGTCGAAGGAGCAGGCAGGAAGAAGCTTCTCAATATCCGGAGCCAGATCTTTGGCGAACAGAAAGTTCCGCTCTCTTCACTCGCGAGCATGGAGTTCGTTGCCGGCGAGCCGGGAGACAGCAGAGAACCGGGAACCTTCTACCGCAAGGACGGCGAACCGCTTCCCGGCAGTCTGATCTGGGTGCGTGCGAAGGATATCGCGATCCGCTCGCCCCTCGGCGTGATTCCCGTGCCTCGTGCCTCCGCCCTCCGATTTGTCCTCGCGAGGCCCACCCCACCCGAAAAGCGAGTAGGGGACGAAATCGGACTTTCCGATGGCAGCATCCTTTTCGGCACTACAGCCTTCGAGGGCAATCAGCTCATTATCCAGCATGAAACTCTGGGAGAGATCAGGATCGCTTGGAGCAGCGTTCATTATCTTCGCCGCAATATCCCCGGGCTGATCTGGGTTGATCAGGCTCCAAGAACTGTCATGGAGGCCATTGGCCCAGCCCTGCCTCCGCCAGCGCCCCAACTCTCCACTACTGTCAGCGAGAGCCATGCGCGCTCCCTGCGCATTATGCCTCATACTGTGCTCCGGCTATCTCTCCCTCCATCCGAGGAACCGGCAATCTTTAGAGGACAGCTTCATCCTGTCCCTGGCAATCAAGCTCAGCTGGAAGTCGCCCTCCTCCATGGAGACTCCCCCATCTGGTCTCGC
>DIHT01000178.1:0-21762 GCA_002420305.1 Akkermansiaceae bacterium UBA5689
TCTGGAGTTGGTTCCGGAGCAGCCCCGCTTGGGGTATTCAGGCTATCGGGAGCGTCGGGAGCCAAGAGGGGGACGTTAATCTTGGGCGGCGGAGGCTTCGGGCGTGGAATGGTCACTGGTGGAACAATTCCGACAGTCTCGAGGCGGGACTCAACCATTCTCTGGGATAGGAAGCTACCGCTTAGTGATGGGTCTGAGGCTAGCTTAAGGGAGCCTCGGGCTCCTTCAATATCTCCTGATTTTTCCTGGGAAGCGCTAGCTCTCAAAAGAGCGAGTGGGGCAAGATATTTGGCTTCCGAGTTTTGCGCCAGAGAAAGGAGCAGATCATCCGCCCTCTCTTGTTCCCCCTCTTCCCTGAGAAATGAGGCAAGCGTCATTGTAGCTGCTGGTTGAGCTGGGTGAGCCGGAGTCTTCTCGATGAATTGCGCCAAAATCTGCTTGGCGTCTTCGCGCTCGCCCTCGTCCCACAGCGTCCGAGCTAATTGTAGATTAGCTGTTCCTTCAGCCGCCGTCCCCGGAAATTCCGTAATCAAGTTCCTGAAGTCGGTGGGATTTTTGGCGGCAACGAGGGCCTCTCCAGCTTCGGTTTCCCGGATATCCTCCATCCCGGAGATGACGATCATGGTTGCTGCTCCAATGACTAGAAGAGCGAGACCGATGAGTAACTTTGTCTGATGGGCCTCCATGAACCGATCGACGGCAGAGGGCCCTTGGTCGATCTCGCCAAGGGGAATGGCAGGGTCGGATCCCTCCGGCAGCCCTGGGGCGGACGGGGATTCAGTATCTTCTGGCTTTTGTTTGGCGGCCATGGTTCAGCGGAGCCGTGTCCCTATCGCGTGAGCGCCGCTGAATCAAGCCATTGTCGCGGATTTCAGAGTTGTCGGGGATATAGACCGGGTTAGTTTGACCCCAACGATGGCTCAGATGCTATATTTCGTGGCTGGAGAGCACAGCGGCGACATCCGTGGGGCCGAGTTAATCAGGGCCCTGCAGAGAGCGCGTCCCGATTGGAGATTCAGCGGGCTGGGAGGTCCCAGAATGAGGGATCTAGCCGGATCCGGTATGAAAGACTGGGTTGAGGATGCCGCGGTTTTGGGCCTCTGGGAGGTGCTTAAGCGCTACGGGTGGTTCAAAAAGCGCTTTGAGAAAACCAAGCGCGAAATCGAAAAGCTCAGACCGGATGCAGTCGTGTTCGTTGACTATCCAGGTTTCAACATGCGGCTGGCCAAAGCTCTCTCCGAGAAAGTTCCCTCGGTGCGACGGATCTACTACATCAGTCCGCAGGTCTGGGCGTGGAATAAGGGCCGGATCAGGGGCATGGCAACGTGTCTGGACCTTATGCTTTGTTTATTTCCATTCGAGGCGGAGCTCTTCCAGCGCGCTGGACTGCCCGCAGTCTGCATGGGGCACCCCATGGTGGAGCAGTTGGAAAGGCATCGGATCAGTCAGCCACGGGAAAAGAATCTGGTTGCGCTTTTCCCCGGGAGCCGAGCGAATGAAATCTCGCGAATATTTCCACTCATGGTGAAGGTGGTTGCTGAGTTGCAGGAGCGTTTTCCTGATTGGAATTTTGAAACCGCCGCCGCTTCGGGCCCTCTGGAGAATCAAATGCGTGAGATCGTGGATACTCACGCGCAGAAACCCCTACGCCTTGTGATCAGGCAAGGGGGTAGTCATGAATTGATGCAGCGAGCGTGGTGTGGTGTGGTGACTAGTGGGACTGCGACTCTTGAGGCATCCTATTACGGGTTGCCTTATTGCCTTGTCTATAAGGTGGCGTGGCCGACCTATCTGCTGGGACGAGCCTTAATTGATATTGATTTCCTTGGCCTCGCCAACATTCTCGCTGGACGAGAGATTGTCCATGAGTTCATTCAGCATGAGGCAAACGTGGGAAACGTTTCTTCTTTCGTGGAAGCAGTGATGACCGATCCCCACCTCTGGGGAGAGATAGAAGCGGACTTGCAGGAAGTGTCCGCAGGACTTGGAAATGGAGCAGCTGCAGAGGTTGCTGCCGGGGCGGTGGTAGACCTGCTGGAACAATGTAACAATGGCGACTGAATACGGTGACGGGCTCCCCGCAGAGCCAGCAAGGCCCAATCCTGTCTGGAAGGTTGCAATGGTCGGGGTTCCGGCGTTTCTCCTGCTTTCAACCGGGGTTGCGCTGTGGATCTGGTGGAAAAAATCTCAGGATGATTCGGTTGATCCGCGGCTTGCGCTGGCCTCTGTTGCGGCGGAGGTCGAGGAGTTGGAGGACAGCGTCTACAAACTCTCCAAGGTCCTAGGGTCTCGGGGCTGGGAGTCCCGGGAAGCACGCAGGAATATGAGACGGGCGCTGGCCCTAATCGAGGGAACTCTGAGCCCTCAGAATTACGGATTTTCGGTCAAACAGGGTGAGGCCCTTTCCTATGAAGGGGATCAGTGGCCTACGGTGTGGGTTGACCTCGTGGGCGGGAAAGCCCCATCGCGCGTGGTACTGGCTTGCGTTCCCTATGACGGGGAAGATGCGGCCATTGCTGTGGTTCTTGCGGTTGCTCGGGATTTGCGTGATGAGAATTTTGGTCCAACAATTCGCTTCGTGTTTTACCCCTCGGAGCTCTACCAGAGGCAAGGTGAGGGAAAGTCGGTGGTTGAGGTTCTCCGCGATGGGGAAAGTCATCTGGCGACTCTGGTCCCGGACGCCCTTGGGGAGAGCAATGCTCCGTGGAATGGAGCGAGGCTTAAGCCAGTGGCTGATGCCTTTGCGGATCTGGTGCGCAAAAGCGCCGAGGACCAATGAAGTCGGGGAATCCAGCTGAAAATTGCCTTGATGCGGAGAGAGTCCCCGCGTATTCCTCCCGGCCCGAGGATTGATTAAGGGGCATTAGCTCAGTTGGTAGAGCGCTTCAATGGCATTGAAGAGGTCATCGGTTCGACTCCGTTATGCTCCAGTCCTCACCCGGTTCAGGGAGTTTCGCTTTCAAAAATCTACTCCCTGACTGAGCCAGCACAGTCAGCCTTGGGCGATTTTTCCTCAGTATTGATTTTCCTAAGGGCGCACATTTAAACACTACTCCCTAACCTGAACAATAATGGCTGCTGAGGGACAAAATCTTGCCGTCGCATGTGCAAAGGCCGCTGAGGAAATTCTCGCGGAGGAAATTAAGGTTTTGGATCTGAGAGGAGTTTCCTCGCTAACGGATTTCATGGTTATTTGCTCAGGAAGCTCAATGCCGCATCTCAAGGCGATCCTGCGGGAAGTGGAAGTCAAGGTTCACGGGTGGACCGAGGCTAAGCCGCTTTACACGGAAGGTCGGGTGGATAGTCGCTGGGTGGTCCTTGATTACGTTGATGTCATGGTGCATGTCATGCACCACGAGATGCGGGAGCTTTACGCACTCGAAGATCTGTGGGGTGATGCTGCATCCGTTCAGTGGGAAAGTTAATTCTGTGGAGAGAACTGAGATTACGGCTTCGTAGAGATTTAAATTTGAAAACTTGAATCCCCGAGGGGATTGTCCCTTTCGTGCAGATCGAATTGCTCACTACCGGAACGGAGCTGCTCCTTGGAACAACGCAGAACACCCATGGAGCATGGATTGGCCAGCGGCTCCTCCGAGTAGGGCTCAGGGTTTCGAGGCAGATTACAGTGCCGGATGGTGAAGCCGTGGGTCGGGCCATGCGCATAGGGCTTGAGGGCGGAGAAGCGCTCATCGTGACGGGAGGGCTGGGCCCGACCAGTGACGATCTGACCCGCGAGGCGCTTGCGGAGGTGCTCGGACTGGAGATGATCGAAGATGAGGCAGCTATGCGTGCTATTGAGGAGTTTTTTGCGAGGCGTCAGCGTGTGATGGCAGAGGCGAATCGCAAGCAGGCGCAGGCGCCTGTGGGAGCAGATATTCTGGTTAACCCTAATGGCACGGCTCCGGGCCTTTACCTGCCTCCGAGGCTGAGTGGATCATTCAATTGTGCGGTGTTTCTTTTGCCTGGGCCACCCAGAGAACTTTATCCGATGTTTGAGGCAGAGGTCGTTCCCCGATTACAGGCGTTGAGCGGGATTGAGAAGGTGCCGGAGTTTCTGGAGCTCAAGTTCGCTGGTATTGGAGAGAGTGATTTTCACGAGGGTATCGATGACGTGCTGGAAGCAATCCCGGGTCTTGAGCATGGATATTGTGCGAGACCGGGAGAGGTTGATCTGCGGTTAATGGGATCTGCCGCTTCTATCCGGGAGGCTGGGGAGATTGTCCGGGCTACCTTTGGGGACGAGCTTGTCAGCGACGATGGAGCAAACCTTGAGGACGTGGTGGTAGACCTCCTCGCAAAGCGGGGCAGGACACTTGCGATCGCGGAAAGTTGCACCGGAGGCCTCATCGCATCGCGAATCACCGATGTAGCAGGCTCCTCGGAAGTGTTCCGGTATGGATTCGTGACCTATGCCAATGAAGCCAAGCAGGAGCTTGTGGGAGTGAGTCAGGATGCCCTGCGGAGCCATGGTGCAGTCAGTGATCCGGTGGCGCGGCAAATGGCAGAGGGCGCCCTCAAGGCAGGTGAAGCGGATATCGCAGTAGCGGTTACGGGGATCGCGGGGCCTGCCGGTGGGAGTGAGGAAAAGCCTGTTGGGACTGTGTTTCTCGGACTTGCTGAAAGAGGGAGAGAGACCCAAGTCTACCAGCAGTTTCATCCCTGGGCTCGCGCTGCATTTAAGCGTCAGGTCAGCCAGTCTGCCCTCAATCTTGTTCGCCTGACTCTTGGCAGGTAGTCTAAGGCCGGGAATAGAGGCGAACTTCAAATTCCGGGTGTCCCTCTACCAGAGTGAATCCACCAAAGAAATTTTCAAATTCGGGGAAGGTTGTGTCGCCTTCGTATGACTGGTAGATCCATGACACGAACAGTTCATCCAGATCCTCGAGAAAAAGGGAGTAGATTTCTGCCCCTCCCATGATGAACACACGCTGGTTTTGGAGTTCAAGTTCAGCAAGTTCTTCCTTGGAGTGAATTGTCTCCACGCCCTCTGCAGACCATGATGAGTCGCGGGTGATGACAATGTTCTGCCTGTTCGGAAGCGGCCTGCCTATAGATTCGAAAGTCTTACGACCCATTACCACGGGATGACCACTTGTGGTTCTCTTGAAAAACTTGAGATCCTCGGGGAAGTGCCATGGAAGGCTATTGTCACGCCCGATAATCCGTTCGGGAGTCATGGCCACAATGGCAGCAAGAGTCATACCGAAACCTCCGCCTTGATGTGAGGGTGCGGATCATAGTTTTCGAGGGTGAAATCCTCGAAGCGGAAGTTGTCGATGTCTCTCACCTCCGGGTTGATTCGCATGGTTGGGAGTTGTCGAGGCACCCGTGTCAGTTGCAGCTGAGCCTGCTCGATGTGATTGGAGTAGAGATGCATGTCTCCGAAGGAGTGAACGAAGTCACGAGGTTCATAATCGAGAACCTGCGCAATCATCATCGTAAAAAGGGAGTAGCTGGCAATGTTGAAAGGAACGCCAAGAAAGAGGTCTGCGCTTCGCTGGTAGAGCTGGCACGAGAGGCCGGGGCGCCCCCCCTTGGCCTCATGAACATAGAATTGGAAGAGGAGATGACAGGGCGGAAGGGCCATCTGGTCAACTTTCCCGACATTCCATGCTGAAACAATATGGCGACGTGAATCGGGTTTGTTTCTGAGATCGTTGATCAGCCTTGCGATCTGGTCGATCGGTTCTCCGTCTTCGCGTGACCAGGATCTCCATTGCTGGCCGTAGACGGGTCCAAGATCTCCGTTTTCGTCAGCCCAGTCGTCCCAGATTCGGACCTTGTGTTCCTGCAGATAGCGGATGTTGGTATCTCCCATCAAAAACCAGAGGAGTTCATGGATGATGGAGCGTAAATGGAGTTTCTTTGTCGTCAGACAGGGAAATCCCTCACGAAGGTCGTAGCGCACCTGACGGCCAAAGACCGAACGGGTTCCGGTGCCTGTCCGATCGGCGCGTTCCTCGCCGTTTTCCAGTACATCGCGAAGGAGATCCAAGTATTGGCGCACGACGTGATTTTAAATCACTTATGAATCGAATGACGCTAAAAAAATGCAGTTAAGAGCAACTTTGCCGGTCTGAAAGAACCGTTGGCCACCGCGCAGCCTGCTGAAATCAGGATTCCTCTCCGCCGGGCTTTCTACGTAGTTCCTTTTTCTGGCCATGCTGCCGCTTGAGCCCAACCTCCCGTTGCCTCTGTCGGCGGGACTTTCGCCTTTTCTGTCGGCGAATTTTTTCGATTTGCTGCTGCCGCTTGGAGCGCCGTCCCTTTTCGATTTCCTCGATGCGATCACAGATTTCCCGACGGGCAAGGAAACGGTTCATCTCGCGGGAGCGCTGGGCTTGGCACTTTATTTCGATCCCGCTCGGCTGGTGTTGAAGGTAGACGCAGGAGCTGGTTTTGTTGATTTTCTGTCCCCCGTGACCTGTGCCTCTGATAAATCGCTCGATAAGGTCATCCTCCAGAATCCCTAGGCTGACCATTCTTCGCTTCAGGGCTTCCCGTTTGACCTGACCAATCATGCACTCGCCTAAGATGGCTTGGAGTTCTGGCACGCTGCGACGTAGGCGGCAACAGATTTCGTGATCTCACCCGCAACATCCGCACGGCTTGTGGCAAAGGGAGGAACAAACCAAGGGTATGATCCGATGACGTCAGAGGTCACAGCAATTTCTCCATCACAGTTCCCTGTTCCGCAACCGATTCCGATAGTCGGAACAGTGACCTGTTTCGTAATTTGCCGGGCTGATTGCTCAACGACGCTCTCAAGGACGATAGCAAAGCACCCGGCGTCCTCCAGAGCCGACGCTCCCTCGATGAGAATCGAGAGTTCTTCGGCGGACCTGCCTTTCCTCAGGTAGCCGCCTTCCTCCCGGACGCTCTGTGGCAGCATGCCCACGTGACCGATGACCGGAATTCCTTCCTCCATCAGAGCCCTGACTTTACCTGCCTGTTCCACGCCGCCCTCAAGTTTGACAGCCTCGGCCCCGGCCTCAATCAGGAGGCGGGCATTTTTGACGGCAGCGTAATCATTGTCATAGGAATGAATGGGCAGATCGCCAACGAGTAGAGCTTTCTGGCAACCCCTTGCCGCGGCCGCGATGTGATGGATCATGTGCTCAATAGTGACGTGAGTCGTATCGGGAAAGCCCAGGACGACCATGCCCAGAGAGTCTCCCACAAGAATCAGGTCCACTCCTGATTCATCCAGCAAGCGGGCGGTGGGATAGTCCCAGGCAGTCAGGGCCGCGATGGGTGGACCTTCGGTCTTTCGCGCCCGCAGCGCGGCACACTTATCTGTGACATGCACACTTCTGTCATAGCACTGTCCCTCCGGGATGCTAGTCCCTGTGAGAAAAAGATTTCAAGATTTCCGGTCCGTTACCAATCAGCTTCCACGAGCCTCAGCGGGGCAACGTCCGGAGTGAGGGATGTCAGGTGCCCAAGAATCGAAATAAAATCCCCGGGTAAGGTCATGGAGGGCCGTATGTCTGAAAGGGGCTGCAAGACGAAGCGCCGCTGCGTCATTCGGGGGTGGGGAATGAGAAGGTTGTCAGCGTCGGTAATGTGTTCGCCGAAATAGAGGATATCGAGGTCGATGATCCGGGGAGAGTTTGGAGGAGTATCGGTAATACGGCCTAGTTGGACTTCGATAGCCTGAGTCTGCTCCAAGAGCTGGGCGGGAGTCCCCTTGTAGTTAATTTCGACCACTGTATTGAAAAAGTCAGGAGAGTCCGCAGGGCAGTTTACCGGGCAGCTGCAGTAGATCGGAGCCTGGATGTAAGCGGAGTCTCCGGGGGTGAGTTTTCGGAGAAGATCGCGGGCAGCACGGAGATTGGAAATTCGATCACCGAGGTTTGACCCCAGCGCGATTCCGGCGCGGACCATTCTTGATGCTGCAGAGTCCATCAGGACGTTGTTTCACTGGTGGAACCAGTTTGTGTGGGATGCGGGGTTGCTACTCAAGCCCCAGGACATCCTGCATGTCGTAAAGGCCGGGGCCCTTGTTCTTGAGCCAGAGGGCAGCCTGTAGTGCCCCGGAGGCAAAAGTCATGCGGCTGGAGGCTTTATGAGTAAGCTCCACCCGTTCCCCATCAGCGGCGAACATCACAGTGTGATCGCCCACAACATCACCACCCCGCAGGGTATGCATTCCAATCTGGGATGGGGGGCGCTCACCGGTAATTCCGACCCGGCCATGCGAGACGTCACCGTCGTAGGAAGTTGCGGTTTCCTCGTTCAGGATCTCGAGAAGACGTCGGGCAGTTCCCGACGGGGCATCAATCTTGTGCCGGTGGTGCATTTCGGTCACCTCGATATCGAAATGATCGTTACCAAGGATACAGGCGGCGCGTCGCGTGAGCCAGAAGAGGGTGTTGACACCGACCGAGAAATTGGGAGCGTAAACGATTGGAATGTTCTGTGAGGCACCCCCAATAGCCGCCCTCTCCTCATCACTGTGTCCGGTTGTTCCAATGACTAACGCGGTGCGATTGACGAGTGCGCTCTCAATCA
Source organism: Akkermansiaceae bacterium UBA5689 (assembly GCA_002420305.1). Lineage (GTDB taxonomy): Bacteria > Verrucomicrobiota > Verrucomicrobiia > Verrucomicrobiales > Akkermansiaceae > Roseibacillus_B. The sequence goes on from DIHT01000178.1 coordinate 8,518, forward strand.
GGTGAGAGGTGAAGGAATGAATGGTGAAATCAATGACGACGTCTGCGCCTTTCAGCACAGAACCCAGATCCTCGTCAGTGTCATGGGTTCCATGGATTGAGGCATCGGGGTGACTGCTCACGGCCTCTGCAACGGCGAGGCCCATACGCCCGGAGCGGCCGGTAATAGCGATGTTCATGAGGATGGGAAGAGGGCGTTCAGATCAGTTTGAACTTGGCGAGGATGGTTCGCAGGGTTTCAGTTTTTTCCGCTGTGAGGCCGACAAGAGGAAGGCGAAACTCAGGAGTACAACGGCCGCAGAGAGCGAGTGCGCTCTTTATGGGAACTGGGTTGGTGTCGAGAGTCATTAAAGTATTAAGGAGCGGATAATAGTGTTTTTGTATTTCCAGAGCTTCCGGAAAGGAGCCCGCAAGTAGGGCCTTAACCTGTCGGGCGATGACCTCAGGAATCAGATTGGCGGCAACTGACACAACTCCTCGAGCGCCAACCGACATGAAAGGAACGGTGAGAGGGTCATCTCCGGAGAGGATACTAAAAGACTCGGGCACCGCCTGAACAAGTTTGTTCACGCGTTCAGATGAGCCGCCGGCCTCCTTGATGCTGACGATAGTCTCGCAGTCCTCGGCGAGACGGGAAACGGTTTCTATATCGATCTGAATGACGCTTCGTCCGGGCACCGAGTAAAGCATGAGCGGAAGGGAGGAAGCTCCCGCCACCATTTTGAAATGCTGGTAGAGTCCCTCCTGAGAAGGCTTGTTGTAGTAGGGACACACCTGCAGAGATCCATCTGCACCCGCTTTTTCGGCTGCCCTCGTAAGGTGAATCGCCTCACTTGTCGAATTTGCGCCAGTGCCAGCGATAACCTTTAGACGGCCTCCAGAGAAACCGACGGCATGTTTGATGATATCAATGTGCTCAGATTGGTTGACTGTGGGCGATTCTCCTGTGGTGCCAACGGGGACAATCCCGTCGATTCCTGCGCTGGCCTGCTCTTCGATGAGGGCCTCGAAAGCCTCGTAATCGACCTGACCGTCTCGGAAGGGGGTGACAAGGGCCGTGTAGCTTCCTGCGAACATGGGGGGAGAGTAGTGGGGAGCGATGACCACAGTGGCAAGGGCAAAAATACCGGGAACTACAGGGAGATCTCTCCCTCGAAGACGAAGTCGGCCGGTCCTGTGAGCGTGACTTTGCGGAAGCCCGTGTCTTGGTTCCCTTCAAAACTGATCCCCAGCGTGTCACCGCCCAGAACATTGACTTTGATGGGAGCGGGAATCCCCTTCAGCAGGTGGTAAACGATGGAGCAGGCCACCATGCCGGTGCCACAGGCCAGAGTCTCATCCTCGACTCCTCGTTCGTAGGTTCGAATCGCAATATGTCCTGGTTTGAGCTCCTCAACGAAGTTTGCATTGGTGCCGTTGGGAAAGTAGCTGTGGTAGCGGATGGCTGAGCCCACCTTCCTGACGTCAAAATTTGCAAGGTCATGCACGAAGGATAGCGCATGAGGAACCCCCGTATTCAGGCTATGGACCGGTCCATCGAGTCCTTCTACCGAGACTCCGGAATCCAGTTGCAGGTCAAAAGGATCCGACATCGTCACTTCCACGTCGTCCCCAATCATTCGGCTACTCAGGTCGCCGGCAATAGTCTCAAAGCTGAGTGTATCTTGCTCGTCCGGTGTCAGGAGGGCAGTGTAGCGCCCGAAGCAGCGAGCGCCATTGCCGCACATTTCAGCTTCGCCGCCGTCGGCATTATAGTAACGGAATCTGAAATCAGCATCACCCCGGGAAGGCTCCACCACGAGTAGGCCATCTGCTCCAACGCCCCGGTGCCGATTGCAAATCCGGGCGATCTGCCCGCTGTCGAGATGAATAGAGAGGTCCCGGTTGTCGATGACGACGAAGTCGTTTCCGGCTCCGTTCATTTTGGTAAAGGAAAGACGCATGTTTCTGACCTGAATATGATTTGGGATTCGCGCGGGTAGCTGGAGGAGTGGGGTTCAGCTCTCTTTTACGGCTGCGATGAGTGGCTCGGTGAAGGAGCGAACCTTGTCGGCGACATCAGGGGCGTCACAGTGAAGTTCTACCTGCTTTACGATTGCGGATCCAACAACGATGCCATCCGAAACAGAGGAGACAAGAGCGGCTTGATCCGGGGTAGATATGCCAAATCCAACACAGACGGGGACATCCGTAAATTGTTTGATCGCAGCAACGTGGTCGCCGATCTGGGCGGAAGGACCACCATGAGAGCCAGTCACCCCTGTTCTCGAGAGCGCGTAAATGAAGCCTTCCGCCATACTGGCAAGTAGTTCGACACGGTCGGGAGGGGTTGTGGGTGCGATCAGGCGAATTTGTTTCAAGCCTGCGGAGTCGGCCATTTCGCAGTTCTGAGCCGCCTCATCCGGGGGAAGGTCGAGAAGCAAAATCCCGTCGGCCCCAGCTTGCGCAGCATCCTCGTGATAGGCGCTGTATCCATAGGTATAGACCGGATTGAGATAGGTGAAGAGCACGATAGGTAAGTCGTGGGACTGACGGAAACGACGGATAAGCTCGAAAACGCGGGAGGAGTTGCTTCCTGCGGCCAGGGCGCGAGCTGCGGCAGCCTGATTCACCACCCCGTCAGCGAGCGGATCGGAGAAAGGTACACCTAGCTCAAGAATGTCGGCTCCGGCTTCCGCAAGAGCGATCATAATCTGGAGGGAGCGTTCAAGGTCAGGGTCGCCGGCGCTCACATAGGCGACAAAGGCTTTCTCGCCCTTGCTCCTTAGTTTTTCGAAGGTCGCGTCGATACGGTTACTCATCCCCTGGGAGGAATAAGCGAGAGGGCGCCCGGAGGAAAGGACGATTGGTCGACAAGGCGAGATCTTCGTGGTTGAGTCCGGGGACGATGCGTGCCCGCCTGACCAAGGAATTCCGCTTTGAAGCAGCTCATACCCTGCCGAGTCTGCCTGAGGGCCATAAGTGCCGGCAGATGCATGGGCATAGTTTCAAGGTAGAGATTTCTGTGGAGGGAGAGGTCGACGAGGAGATCGGCTGGGTTTATGACCATAAGCGAATCAGCTCAGCGATGGAGCCCTTGCTGGAGGAGCTGGACCATGGCTACCTGAATGATATCGAGGGGCTGGATAGTCCAACCATTGAGCGGATGGCTGGGTGGTTCTGGAAAAAGCTGGAGAAAGATCTCCCTGGGCTTTGCGAAATTGTGATCTTCGAAACTCCTACGGCCCGGTGTGTCTTTCGCGGAGAGTTTTAACTGGTTTTTAGTCGGGAAAACGCTACCGGTGTCTCAGATGAAACGTGTAAGTCTACTGGCGCTTCTCTTCGCTTTTTTTGTGGGTGCCTGCGAGCAACACCACTGGGAGGATGTGGACGAGAACGGAGATGGAGTGATCGACCAGAATGAGCGAGGTACTAAACGCCTTTACAAAGAGCACAAGGCACACGACGGGCACGGGGACGGGCACGACGAGGAAGAAGGCCACTAGGAATCATGCGGGGTCCTCTTGTAGGACAGAAAGCATTCGCCGTTTTCAAGGGGCTCGAAATGGGTGAGCTCAAATTGAATCGAAGCCGGTAAGTGGCTACTCAGCTCCCCGGTGATCGTGGGGGCATCCTCTCCACCGAAGAGTGAGTGGGCAGCCCATGTAAGATGCACTTCGTCGATGGCCTCGAGGCTGGCGAGCGAGCGGACAAGAGTGCCACCGCCTTCACAAAGAAGGGTTTGAACTCCATGTTTAACAACAAGGATTCGAAGGAATTCCTCAAGAGAACAAAGGTGGATCGTTGCCCCCAGAGCTTCAAGAGGACCAAATTCGGTCACTTCATCAGGTTCCGTCACAAGAAGGTGGAGAGCTCCTCCCGCAGTTTGAAAAACCTTGTGGTCAGGATTAAATTTGCCGGAGCGTGACGCAATACAACGCAGGGGTTGATGCCGTGGCTGCATTTCCGCCGGGATTGTCATCGACATGTTGTCCGCCTCCAAGGTGCCCCGCCCGACAAGTAAAGCGTCTGCCCGCTTCCGTATTTCCAAGAGACGCTTGTGATCTTGCGCAGAGGTGAACTGGGATGGATCCCTGTTGACAGTGGAAATCTTACCATCAGCACTGATGGCAAAGTTGATAACAATGGTCGGGCGTGTCATTCCAACTCTCAGGGGGAGACTGGAGTAGTTTAGTCCGGAGCGAGAGTGCAAATTTATAAAAATGCATTTTGCGACGGGGGAGAGTGGGGGTAATATGGCTGCCAAGATATGAGCAAAACAGCGGATCAGTCCCCAAATATTACCTGCTACCTTAAGACCTATTGCGGGTGGAGTGAAGGAGTGCGGGCCATCATGCGGAAGTATGAGCTGGAATATGACGAAAAGGATATCATCGCCAACCCGGCGTTTCGCTGGGAGATGGAGCAGAAGACGGGACAGCCACTTTCCCCCTGTGTGGAGATCAACGGCAAGATGCTACCCGACGTCAGTGGCGAAGAAGTCGAAGCTTGGATGGTCGAGAATGGCCTGATTAAGGGCAGCGAGGCTGAGCCAGATTCTCCGATTGATGCTTCCTGTTCTCCCGAGCAGCACGCCGCACAGGCACGCATGGAGGCCGAGGAGCAGGGAGACCAGGGTGGTGCTGCGGGAAAAATCGTCTTTCTGGACTGAGGCTGACCGGCCTATCGATTGCGCCTCGCTCTGACGGCTTCTGAAAAAGCCTCCATGACTGATTCAGTAGATTGCCACGAGATACAGGCATCAGTGACTGATTGCCCATAGACGAGAGAGGAGGGGTCATCTCCAAGTTTCTGATTACCCTCCACAAGATTGGATTCGATCATCACCGCCGCGATCGAGCGGCATCCTTCGGCGATCTGGCCGCAGAGCTCTGCGGCAACCTCAGGCTGCTTCCGGTAATCCTTTTGAGAATTTCCGTGGGAGCAGTCAACCATGAGGTGTGGGGTTAGTCCTGCCTCTTTGAGCTGGGATTCCACTCCCGCGATGCTTGTTGGGTCGTAGTTAGGACCGTCTCTTCCGCCTCGGAGAATCATATGACAAGCCTTATTGCCGGCGGTGGTGACAATGGCGGAGACGCCCTGCTTGGTCACCGAGAGAAAGTGGTGAGATTCGCGAGCGGCTCCGATCGCGTCGAGGGCAATCTGGTTAGATCCACTGGTTCCGTTTTTGAATCCTACCGGCATCGAAAGTCCAGAGGCCAGCTCCCGATGAATTTGTGACTCAGTAGTGCGGGCCCCGATTGCTCCCCATGCGATGAGGTCGGCAATATACTGGGGAGAAATGGTGTCGAGGAATTCTGTCCCTGCGGGGACTCCCAAGGCAGCGAGTTCGAGAAGGAGTTCGCGGGCAATACGTAATCCACGATTGATATCAAATGAGTTATCAAGATGAGGATCATTGATGAGACCCTTCCAGCCGACGGTGGTTCGGGGTTTCTCAAAATAGACCCGCATTACGATGTGAAGATCTTCAGAGAACTGTTCGATGAGCGGCCTGAGGCGAGAGCCGTATTCAAGTGCGGCGGATGGGTCATGAATTGAGCATGGGCCAACGACCACAAGCAAGCGGTCGTCTTCGCCTCCAAGAATAGCTTCCGCGCCCACACGGGCATTGTGGACGAGATCAGCCGCCTCCTTGGTCGTAGGTAGGTAGTAGGACAGGACCGCTGGCGATATCAGGGGGTCGATCGCCCCGATACGCAGGTCATCTGTTCTTTTTGTCGGCACTGGAGAAACGTGGTTGCGCTGATGCTTGGATGCAAGGGCATTTCCATCTGGTGTCACCCGGTTGATTCTACCGGAAGCGAATTTGGTTTGGGAAACCGTGCTTTAGAATTACCCTGTGTTCATGAAGAATCGTGTGTCCCCGGCAAAGGCTCCACCAAACAGGGATTTTACGGGGGGAATAATCCCCTCTGCGTCCTGCTCATATGTAGGGTCGACTGGAAACAAGAGCCTGGACAAGGAGATCCTGGAGATGGCGGAGCAGATTAGCACTGACGGGAATCATTGCCTCCTTGCAGAGATGATGATCACCGGGGTGCGGATTGCATGTGGGGGAGCAGTTACGGGAGGTGATTTCAAGTTAATGAATCGGGCGCTCAAGGAGATGCGGGAGGCGAGCGAGGTCTTTCATCCATACCAGGACCGGCGGAAAGTCAGCGTCTTCGGGTCTGCCCGGACCAAGCCAGAGGAGCCGGCCTACCAGACCGCGGTAGAATTTTCACGCCGGATGAAGGAAGAGGGGTTCATGACAATTACCGGAGCGGGTCCGGGAATTATGGCAGCGGGGAATGAAGGTGCAGGACGGGAAGAGAGTTTCGGTCTCGACATCGCCTTGCCTTTTGAAGCCTCCGCCAACGAATTTATCGAAGGAGATCCGAAGCTCATCAATTTCAATTATTTCTTCACCCGGAAGTTATCGTTTGTGAAGGAGGCAGATGCAGCCATTGGACTCCCGGGAGGGTTTGGCACCATGGATGAGGTTTTCGAGGCCCTGACCCTGATCCAGACGGGCAAAGCCTCAATTTATCCTATCGTTCTCCTCGACGCACCTGGTGGGACATACTGGAAGTTCTGGAAGCAGTTCGTTGATGAGCATCTGGGTCGACTCGGTATGATTTCGGAGAATGATTACCATCTGTTCCGTGTTACGGATAATGTGGAGGAGGCGGTTCAGGAGGTGGTCCACTTCTACAGAAACTTTCATTCCTATCGCTATGTTGGCGATAAGATCGTTCTACGCCTCAATACGGCACTGGCGGACGATGAGCTCTCTGCCATCCAGGAGGATTTTTCAGACCTCGTAAAGGAGGGTCGGATTGATCAGGGGATGGCTCTCGAGGAGGAGGACGATGAGGAGGGGCTGTCTGAGCTTACCCGTCTCGTCTTCCACCATCGCCGACGTGATTTCGGAAGGCTTCGCCAGCTAATCGATGCGGTGAATTCCAGCAGACTGGTCGGGAAACGCTGAGTAGACCAACATGGCACGGGGAGAGAGAGCGGACTTTGTTCTGGTAGCGCGTGGGTTATGTGACTCCCGTGAGCAGGCCAAGCGCTTGATCATGGCTGGTGAGGTGATGCGCGGGACGGAGCGTGTCGCCAAGCCCTCCACTCTGATTGGTTCCGAGGAAGAACTCACGGTCCTCCAGAGGCCTAGATACGTGGGCCGAGGGGGGGTGAAGCTGGAAGGTGCCCTCAAGGCCTTCGAGGTCGATCCTGAGGGGTGGATCTGCCTCGACCTGGGGGCGTCAACCGGAGGTTTTACGGACTGTCTTCTACAGCATGGTGCAAAGCGTGTTCACGCCGTTGACGTTGGAACCAATCAGCTGGCCTGGAAATTGCGAAACGATTCCCGGGTCGAGGTAAAGGAGCAGTTTAATGGTCGCTACCTCATGGAGTCTGATCTCGGAGAACGAGTGGATCTGGTGGTAATGGACCTCTCCTTTATTTCGCTGACCAAAGTACTCCCAGCAGCAATGGGAGTACTACAGCCAAGCGGGGAGATTATCTGCCTCATCAAGCCACAGTTTGAGTTGTCGAGGGACGAAGTAGGAAAAGGAGGAATTGTTCGTGATCCTGATCTACACGAAAAGGCGGTGGAAAAGATTCGGAGCTACATTCGCGAGGAGCTGCAGGGCGAGTGGGTAGATTGTGTCGAATCGCCGATCACGGGAATGGATGGGAATGTGGAATACCTCGCACGTCTGAGGCAGTCGGAGATCGTCCCCGTCGATTTTCCGACAGAGTGATCCGCAGGTGGTTTTACGGTGTCCGCTTTATGCCAGCCGGTCTTTTGCGGCCCAGAGCCCCATTGCAGGGTTTCCGATAAAGTAGAATTCCTCACCATCGGCGGTGGTATGCCACCCCTCACTACGCCCGGTGGGCTGGTAGCGCTCCATCATCGTTTCGATGTCCGCATATTGGTAGCCCACATCCTCGATCTGCTGACGGGTGAGGTGACCCGGGCAGTAAGTAACCGTGAAACGCCCTTCCGGGGAGCCATGGATGAGATGAGCTGCCGCTCCAAGGTTGTTGCGCAGGTCGTCGTTATTCTCCACGAAGTCGATAACTTCGGAGCTGCTACGATAGCCGTATTTACGGATCATTCGATCAATCTCAGGATCCTCTCCGAAAGTGCGCACGCCGGGTGCGAGAATCACGAGCTCTCCTCCGTCAGCGATTGCCATTCTCGTCCGGTAAATCCCTTTGTTGCCAATCCAGGTGCTATGGAATTCATCGGGGTCCATGAAGACAACGACTTTCCTCAGTTCCTCATCGAGGTGATTGAAGTTGACCTCAACTGCTAGTTCCGCAGCTGCCTCGAACGCTTCGCGGTCTCCGATGAAAAGGCCCCGTGTCACCAGATTGCCACTGGTGTCAGCCTCAATGACAGTCTGGGCGTAGATGATGGGCAGATGTTCACAGAATGTATCCTCAGCGTGGTTCAGAATCCGTCGAAGGCAGGTATCGGTTCTCCCCATCATCCGCTCTGTGCCATAGACCGATCCGATGTAGTGGCTTTCATTGATCCCGGCTTCTCCACCCGTGCCGACGAAGAGGTTTTTATTACCGTTAGCGACACCGATGACCTCGTGGGGCACGGCCTGGCCGATCGAGAGGATGAGATCGTGGCCACCTTCCCAGACGAGTTTGTTCAGTTGCGCAGGCCATGGGCGGTTCCAGACTCCCTCGGTTGCCTCAGAAACGACATCGGCTGAGACCTCTCCGATAGTCACAACGTCCTCGCGCCATCGATGGGGACGGATCCGGTCCCGGGGAACAGTTGGATACATTCGCTCGAGTTGGTCATCCGTCATTGGAAAGTGGGTTCCAAGGGCCGGAAGAACGTCCGAAAGGTTGTCCTGATAGTAGTCAGCAGCGGCGCAGGCCAGTGGGCCGGCTTTGCTGTAGAAGCGTGAAAAGTCTGGGGGGACGAGGAGGACTCTTCTCCGTTCACCTAGCTGCGCGAGGGCAGATTTCAGGCCAATAGCTAAGTCTTTGTCGCTCAGTTTTGTGGTGGGCGAACCCTCGGAAAAAAGAAGCACGGCGGGTTTTACCTGCTGCCTCCCTTAAAATCGAGCGCTTAGAGGTTATGAGCCGACTTTGTGAAAAATTTCACAAGCTGGTCTTGAGTAGGGCAAAAGCAACGGTATCCTCTTTCCGGTGGCCATGGAAAATCCTGCCAAAATGCTCTCACATGCTGCCTACGACTCCAAGGTTGAGGGCAACATCATCTTTACGCGCCTTGACTCTGCGATCAACTGGATGCGCAAAAACTCACTGTGGCCCATGCCGATGGGTCTTGCGTGTTGCGCGATTGAACTCATGGCTACCGGTGCGGCTCGTTTTGATATCTCACGATTCGGAGCTGAGGTGATGCGTTTCTCTCCCCGGCAGGCGGATGTCATGATTGTGTCAGGGACGGTCACCTACAAGATGGCGCTGGCGGTTCGCCGCATCTGGGAGCAGATGCCCGAACCGAAGTGGTGTATCGCAATGGGAGCATGCGCGTCGAGTGGGGGAATGTACCGAAGCTACGCGGTGCTCCAGGGAATTGATCAGCTCTTACCCGTAGATGTCTATATCTCGGGCTGTCCACCCCGCCCGGAGGCTCTTCTTGAAGGCTTGATGAAACTCCAGCGGATCATCGAAGGAGAAACCCCCATCAAGGATCAGATCGCAGGCATCCGGGAGGCAACCTCATGAGTGTTACTGGAAGGAAAGCAGACGAAGGTCGCTCCGACTCGAGTAAGTTGCGCAAGCAATTCGGTCGGACCAAGGTACGTGAAATGCTTGAATTCCGAGGGGAGGGTACTGTCGTGGTAAAGCTCGGTGCCCTCGAAGAGGTCCTTGCGTATTGTCGGAGCGTTCTGGGCTATGAATTTCTTCTCGACGTCAGTAGTGTCGACAATATGGGGGATGATCCTCGCTTCGAAATGGTCTACGAACTCGCGACAACTGACGATCGTAAGCATCTTCGTGTGAAGGCTCCGGTCGCAGAGGGAGAGGAGGTTCCAACGGCGGTGCATTTGTGGAAAACCGCCAACTGGCATGAGCGGGAGGTATACGATATGATGGGTTTGAAATTCAAGGGACACCCCAACTTGAAGCGAATCCTAATGTGGGAGGGATACCCCTACTATCCACTGCGAAAAGAGTTTCCGCTCGCAGGAAAGCCCAGTGAGATGCCGGATGTCGCCTTCAGCGGTGTCGCTCCCCTCGAGGGGGGACCTTTTGTGACGAGCCCCGGTGCAGACCGGGTCCGGGGAGAACCTCGGGCCAAGGGAGAAAGCTAGGTTTAGGAGACCAAAGGGTGGGCGCGGCCCCCGAATCGGATTGTGGCGGAGAGGCTTTCTCCTTCCGGGTCTTTTGAAAAAATGGCATCCCGGCTTGAATTACCAGCGTATGAAGCGCCCTTTCCTTCCTTTGCGCCTTAGCGTTCACCAACCCGGAGCTGACTGGCTCACGGTTCTGACTGCGTTATTGGTCATTACGCATTTGGTCACCGAGGCCTTAGGTGGTCCTGAGACTATCGATGCGACTGGGTTCTATAGTCTGTTCGGGCTCAGTCGAGAGGGGATACTCGGAGGTCAGGTGTGGCAGCTCCTAACTTATTCTTTTCTCCACGGCTCACTGTTGCACCTGATCATCAATGTGGTGGTCATATATGCGATCGGTGGGCGTGTTACCCGTATTCTGGGAAGCTGGAGAACTGCGGGTGTATATATCGGGGGAGTTGTGGGAGGAGGCCTCCTGCATATCCTTCTGTTTCCGGCCAATCCTCTCGGGACGAGTATGATTTCCTCCTCTTTTCCTCTGGTGGGAGCGTCCGGGGGAATGATGGCTCTTCTGATCACGCTCGTCAGCTTGTCGCCCGATTCGCGGATGTGGCCGCTGATGATCTCGGGTAAGAATCTCGGGCGGGGGATCATGCTTTCGGCCCTAATCCTTTTTCTATTCACTCCCGGGTTAGCATTTCCTGGCCTTTCTAAGGTAGGAAGCTGGGTAGCGAGAGATGAGGCCTTGGGTGCCAGCCTGTTCCTTATCAGTCACCCCTGCCATATTGGAGGAGGACTGGTAGGTCTTCTCTTTACTCGTCGTCTGCTGGGTAAACCGGTCAGTTTGGAGGAGTTACAACTCGACCGTAAAAAGCGAGAAGAGCGGAACCATTCAAGGAATTAACCGAGTTCTCCAGGGGCGAAGCCATGATCGCTTAGTCCTTCTTGGAAGGTTCAGACTTTTGGGAGGATTCCTGCGTCTTCGAGTAGGTTTTCGGACTCGACGAAGGAGCGTGGCGCGATGTTCTCTCCGGTCCGCTGCGAGAAGGCTGAGAACGGGATGACATCCTCGGAGAACTAGGCTGGCTTGAAGGATACGTTTTCGGTGGCGTTTTCCGGGAGGTGAACGAGCGAGGACTACTGGATGGGTCCTGACGGTTTCGCGAGGATGAGGCAGGTGGGACCTCACGGTTTCCCGATGAGAAGGGGAGCTTGAGTTGAGAGCTGCCCCAGGACGGCCGAGAGCTCTCCTTCATGGAGCGACTGTCCGGCTTCTTGTTGTCTCCCATCCTGTGGTCTCTGTGGCGGTCGTTACCTCGATCATGATGGGCTCGATCGCCTCCGTGAAGCGGCTTACGGTAATCGCGGTAGTAGGTGTGATAGTTGGTGCGGTGTCCTCCACGACAAGGGTAGTGGCTGCAATGCGAGCATCTGGTGTGGCGATAGCGGTAATAGGTTTTGTGAATCCCAATGTAGTAGTCGCTGAAAAAGCCGTTGTGATAGCCACCATGGTAGTGACCGTGGCTGTTGCCGTAATTGGAGGAAGCGTAAGGGTCATAAACACACGAGCTCAGAAGAAGGGTGCAGAGCAGGCAGATCGAGAAGGGCAGGAAGGGCTTCATGAGTGTAGGACGGAAAGCAAGACCACTTTATTCGGGAGAACCCGGAGTTCGCAATATGGGAAATCCTGTTTTGTTCCCTATTCAAGGGATGGACACCCTAACCCCCAGAGATGGGAAGCGGTGATAAAATCACGGTATTTACCGAGAAAACAGGGGGTAGGATCCGCCATTCGCAGAATTCGGAGCATGAGAATACAATGTGCTTACAATGTCTTGCCATGGTGAGGGAAAGTTCTATGGTTGGGCCGAAAACTCGTAAGGACTAACGACACTCCGTGCGCACAAACCAAACATCAAATCAGGGGGGCTCCCTCTCAAGAAGTCTGAGGGTAGGATTTACCTTGGTAGAGATCATGGCCGTTATGATGGTGATTGCCATCCTCTTGTCGGTTGCAGCGGTAGGAATTCAGAATATCGATCGCGGGCAGGCCACGACTTCCGCACTTTCCGTCACGGAGGCTCTCTTTGACGAGGCTCGCAGCGCTGCTGTAGGCCGTGGAACCCGGGCGCGGCTTTTGATTCACAAGGAACTGAACGACTCCGAATTGACTGATCGTGACCGGTATCTTTCTTACATGTGCGTCGCAGTCGAAAGTACTGACCGTGAAGGGGACGTGGAAGGAGCAGGTTGGGAAGTGATCACTCGTGGAACGAAGCTTCCCTCGGGGGTATATTTCAGCCCGGAGGAAAGCGAACGGGCGGCTGATTCGATCGGGGTCGGCAAACCCGGCACGATGAGGATTGACCTTCCGGGTAAAGATGCCAATGGCGCCGACTCGTTCAAGGAGTGCTACTACTTTGAGTTCAACCCCGAGGGGGTGTGTATTGATGGTGAGGATGCAGGTATGGAGCCGGGTGCCGCCGTCATTCTGATTAGTGGAACGAGGCCCCGCGATGTGGAAGAGCCAAAGCTGATGAAGAATAACAAGGTTGGCTTTGTGGTGTGGCGCAACGGCCGAACTTCCATTTTCCGAAGCCCTGAACAGATTGATCTTGCTCGATGAACATGGTTTTGTCCCAGTCCCGCCCCGGAAATCGCGATGGCTTCACGCTCATGGAGACCGTTATTGCGATCGGAGTCGTCGCAGTTCTCCTTACCACGTTCCTTGCTGTCTTTGGACCTGCTTCAGCTGGTATTCGGAAGGCATTGAGTGCTCAGGAGGCGGGTCGCCTTACGAACTCCCTAGAGAGAGAGTTGAGCTCCCTGAGAGATGGGCCTGATGGAGCCTATGAAAATGCCTTCCACAAGGCATTTGAGTGGATTCGGGATTCAGGTAAGGAGGATAAAGCAGTTTTTCTATACAACTATCGTGGGAACCCTCAGCAGATCAGGGAGGACGCCTC
>DIHT01000178.1:22053-26920 GCA_002420305.1 Akkermansiaceae bacterium UBA5689
CCTCAGCAGATCAGGGAGGACGCTTCGCTGGAACCCTTCGCTCTTGCCACCGGGCAGTCAGGGCGGGACTTCATACTTCAGCCGGCCGTGCGTCGGGTCGGAGATGCGGATCAGGATTTCCGGGAAGACCTGGAAAGAATCGAAGGCCGAGTCTACCTCGTGAAGATGACTCAGATGATTTATGATGATGCACAGGATCCCGTGCTCGTTCCTGGAACACACGGCGAGATCAAGAACATGCACAGCCACGATCCGATTAATAACGTGGTAGATTACCCGGGTGCTGTTATCGCCTACACGGCCAATTTCTATGCTCTGAAGAGTAATAAGTTCGACTATATTGAGCGCCTTGACCTTATCGATGATAATGGGGATGGCGATCCGGACTTGTTAGGCAAGCCCCTGTTCTCACGTAACCTCGGTGTAAGGCGGTAATTTCAATCCTTTCCTTCTTTGTTAATGACCACCCTTTTTCCTCAGATACGTCGCGCGCGAGGCTTCACGCTTGCCGAGTTGATGGTGGCGATGGCGATTACCGTGATTCTCATGACCTTGCTTGTATCTGTGACCGCGGTCGCCTTGGATGGATGGAGAGTCAGTAGGAACAAGGTCAGAGCGTCGCGGCAGGCCAAGGCTACGCTAGAGCAGATGAGCCGGGATTTTGAAGCGATGGTTGTGCGGACAGGAACCAATTTCGAGTGGCTATATACCGAAACTGATCAGGATGAACCCGGGCCGAATGACAATGAAAGCCCTAATGCAGCGAGGATCCTGATGTTTTCCGCGGCGACCGATCGCTACGATGGAGATGTTGAGGGAAGGAACGATAAAGGGGGTGATGTGACCGGTCTAAGCTATAAGCTTCTGTACAAGGACCCGATTACTGATGCCTATGACGATCGTTTCAGTGTCTTTGCTCTCTATCGTAAACTCGTGAATCCTGATGAGACCTTTGAGTTTCTTCTGGAGCATGACCCTATTGCCCCAAAAGACCTCGATACGAAGTTCAGGCGCTACGATGCTGAGCTTGGGGACTCCAATAACTTCGTCTGTGAAAACATCTTTGAAGTAAGTGTGGTTTTCACGGTCGAGTATACCGAACTGATCGGTGGCAGACTGGTGACCAAGATCGAGCGGGTTCCCATCATCCGAACGGGTGGCGAGGAGGCTGCGGAGACTTTCAGTTTCACCGGGAATGGGATCAAGGTCGATGACGATGACGGCGTGGAGTTCGGGAGAGGGCGGATCTCGTCGGTGGATCTGAGTATCACCGTCCTGACTGACGGAGGAATTGCTCAGTTGAGAAGGGGAGGCAACTTTACCGGATCAGCTCTCGAAACATTTCTTTCCAAGAACTCCTACCAGTATTCCAAGACGATTCTGCTGCCGCAGCCATAGCTTCGGAGAGACAAAGGCCTCTTTTAGCAGGCACAGGGGGAGAGAGGTGTGTATTTCTGGAGGCATTGTATTGCCCATAGGCGTGTAGAAAACGTGGCGAGCTGGTCACTTTCCCTCTTGAGGTCAGACCACATTTGCTCGCACCCTGCTGACCAACATGGGATTCAACGCTCTTACTTTTCTTGCCCAGGCCAGTGTGGAGGCATCGCACGACACCTTTCGTCTCGTATCGGTTCTCGTTCTTTCAATTGTTCTGATTCTTGTCCTGATTCTGGCGTTCAGGATTCAGGCCTTTGTGAGTCTGCTCGTGGCAGCGATCTTCGTAGGGATTGCCTCTGGCACGATGGAACTCATTGAGGTCGGGGATACCATCAAGGATGGCATGGGTGGAGCCTTGGGATTCATTGCCACGATTATTGGATTAGGGGCCATTTTTGGGCAGATGATTGAGCATTCGGGTGGAGCTCAGAGCCTTGCCAATGGAATGTTGAAAACCTTTGGTGAGCGTCGGGCTAACTGGGCCATGCTACTTACCGGCTTCCTCATTTCTATTCCGGTATTCCTCGATGTGGGCGTGGTGATCCTCGCCCCTATCATCTATGCGCTGGCTCGCAGGAGCGGAAAATCTGTCCTCGTTTTCGCCCTGCCATTATTGGCAGGAATGGCGGTGACTCACGCCTTTGTTCCTCCAACTCCGGGGCCTACGTTTGTAGCTTTTGCTCTTCAGGTTCCCCTTGGCTATGCGATCCTCTGGGGTGTCGTAGTGGGACTTCCTACCGCCCTGATCACCATTCCCCTGTGCCGCCGCCTTGGGGAGAAGTTTCATATTCAACCTCCTCCTGTAGTTGAGGAGACAGAGGAAGAGCCAATTAAGGCCATTGGCCTTCCCTCGGTGTTGACCATCCTCGCAGTTCTTGGAGGACCAGTGCTCATCATTGTCATTGCCTCGTTTGTCGAGGGATCCATAGCGGCCCGCGTTCCTGATTTTCTAGCAACAGAGGAGGGGAGGACCTTGACCGAAGGAATGGAAAAGAAGCGCTCCTTCGACACGGCTCTCGGCGAACTGAAGAGACAGTCAGCGCTTCCCGCCCAGATAGTTCTCTTTCTAGGGCATCCGATAATCGCCCTTTTGATTGGAACCTGCGTTGCGATCTATGTCCTGGCCATGCGTCGTGGTGTGAGAGGGAACGCTCTCATGGAAGTGGCGACCAAGGCCTTGGGCCCTGCCGGCATTATCATCCTAGTGACAGGTGCAGGAGGAGTCTACAAGCAGATGCTCATCACTACCAAGGTGGGCGATGCTTTGGCTGATATTCTGCAGCGATCGGGGTTTGGTCCCTTGATTCTTGCGTGGGTGCTTACCACGATCATCCGGATCGCACAGGGGTCCGCGACCGTAGCGATGGTCACTGGTGCCGCCTTGATCAGCCCGTTCCTAGTAGCAGGGGATTATTCAATATCACAGCTTGCGCTGGTCACGATTGCTATTGCAGCCGGAGCGACCGGATTTGGGCATGTCAACGATAGTGGTTTCTGGATCGTTAACCGCTACTTTCACATGACGGAACGCGAGACCCTTCTGACGTGGACTACCTTGTTGACCGTGATCTCCCTGGTGGGCCTGGGTATCGCGTCCCTTTTGTGGATGTTCGTATAAGGCCAGTCCTCCTGCTCGCGCTATCCGAAAAGTTCGGTGAGCGGAGCGCCATCCCGAGCTCCAAGTTTGAAGGGGCGGCGGCTGGGTGACATGAGGGTAAGGTCGTGAGGAACTCCCATTGCAAAACCGATGGTGGCATTGAAGTCCGGTCCGCCGACCGGATTCTCGACCACATTGGATCCTGTCTTATCTGTTTTTCCGTAGACCTGACCGCCCTTGATGCCTCCCCCGGCAAGGAGATAGGAAAAGGCCTTGGGGAAGTGATTCCGTCCGGAGCGAGCTTGCACAATCTTGGGGGTTCGTCCGAATTCGGTAGCTACAACCACAAGGGTGCTCTCCAATAGACCTTTTCCGTCAAGGTCCTTTAGGAGGGCTGACAGGGCCTGATCGAGGACAGGGAGCTTCTGTTCACACTGATCGAAATTGTCGTTGTGCCAGTCGAATCCACCGAACTCAACGTCAACAAAGCGAACTCCCCGTTCGACGAGTCGCCGCGCCAGAAGCACACCCTTGGAAAAATTATGATCGCCGTAGGCAGAGTGCACCTTGGAGTTTTCCTTTTTGAGGTCGAAGGCCTCGAGATCCTTACTCTCCATCAGTTTGACAGCTTCTTCGAAGACCTGATTGTAGGCTCGCACATCTTTCTGGCCCTTGTGAAACTGGGCGTCGAATTGCTTGTCGAGGAGTTGTCGGAGGGCCAGTTGTTTATTGAACTGATCCTCGCTTACCTGCCGCAGGCGGCGAACATTCTGCAGACCAGCGGTAGCGTCCCCAACTGGCAGTGGAGCATACTGGGGTTCGAAAAATCCGGCTGCCGGGTGGCCATTGCCGGATCCGACGGTGACAAAAGAGGGCAGGCTTTCATTGGCTCGTGCCTTCAGTCTGGTGATCCATGCTCCATTGGAAGGGTGAACAAGGGAAGCTCGCTGAGTATAACTCGTCCGCATGAAGTATCTTCCCGGACCATGTGCCCCCTGCGTGGAAGTCATGGAATTTACCAGTGCAACCTTGTCCGCCTGGCCGGCAAGTTTAGACATGTAATGACCAAGTCTGACACCATCGGCCTTGGTCTTAATTGTTTCGGTTGGTCCCCGAAATTCGTCCGGAGCATCAGGCTTTGGGTCGAACGTGTCGAGATGTGTCATCCCACCTGACATGAAGAGATAAATGACACTCTTGGCCTTGCCTCCGCCGCTTGCGATGGTGGCAGGATCGGCGGCAAGGACGGAGGGAGAAAACAGCTCCGCCGCACTTCCTGCGATGGTGACTCCCAGGCAGCTCCGAGCAGCAGTGGTCATGAAGGACCTCCGGGTCACTTCGTCGAGCTTGTTGAAATCAGACATGATGGGTATTGAGGGGGTGACGAATTACCGAATGACGAGTTACTGCACAAAAAGGTATCTCTTCGAGGTTAACATCGCACGAGCGAGAGTGAAAATATCATCCCGATCCTTTGCGAGCGGAAGGAGATCCTTTTTCTCTTCTGCGGAAGGTCGGCTCGAGTAAAAGGCGAGAAAGAGATATTCTAGCCTCTGTTCAGGATTGGTGATCTCAGCTAGAGCTTCAAAGACCTTCGAGCTTCGATTTTCGGTGCCCGCCGCAACCTGTCCGTTCAGCAGGGTCAGAGCCTGAGGGATCGTTGCATCAGTGTGCGCTGCCTCCGGGCTGTTCCGATCAGAGCCGCCAAATTGACGGATCATGGTCCCGGCACGGAATGGGCTGGGGTGTTCCGAAGCCCTCATGTTGAGGGCAGCACGACCGGTCCTCGAATTTCGATTTGTCACAGCACTCATGCCCGACATGGTTTCCTGA
>DIHT01000178.1:27321-32709 GCA_002420305.1 Akkermansiaceae bacterium UBA5689
GCGATCTGAATCTCGCGGTTCTTTCTCTGGAAGACCCTCCGCTGGTCTTCCTTTTTCTGGGCTTCTTGGCCGGACTCAATGAGCTTGCTGGCAGAGAGGTTCAGCAGGGCATCAACTTCACTCTGGTAGCTTTTCCATTTGTATTCGAGGCCGGTATTGACCTTGTCGTCGGTGTTGCCAAAGGCAAGGACCGTGAAGGAATCGTAGAGTTCCTCGGCGGACATGCGTCGAAGCTGGGGGCCGACGAAGTCATAGTCCATCCCCGGGGTTGCTTCCACCGGCGATACCTGACGCTGAAAGAGTTTGGTGTGGTAAAGGACTCTTTCGAAATCCCGAGTCCGATAGCCCACTCCCTTCATGACCTTCTCGATATAGTTGAGAACTTCCGGGTGGGACCCCTTTAGCTTGTCGCTCCAATCATCCACTGGGTCGACCAATCCGTGTCCGAAGGTCCGGCGCCAGAGTCGATTCGCAATGACCTTTGCAAAGTAGGGATTTTCGTCACTGGTCACCCATTCTGCGAAAACTTCTCTCCGCTCTTCGGGATTCACCTCCGAAGCTTGAAGGCCGAAAAGAGTGGCAGGCCGAATAACGTCTCCGGGCTCCCCGTCCTTATATTGATAGTCGTCCGGCAGCTTGAGTTGTTGACTCCGGGACTCCACAATTTCGTTCTGGTTGAAATAGCGGAGAAGATAACGCATTTCGCCGGTGATTCGTCTCAGGAGGCTGCCCCGGGCCTTGGCCCTGGTAGATTTGTTCTTGGATTTGAACGCCCGGTTCATTCCGGGGTGCGTCTTCCGTGAGTGGTCGGCGACCTTGTTCACCACCTGGCGCGCCTCATCGCTCCGATAGGCGATGCCTCCGCTGAAGGCGGCCATTTCGTAATATTCCATCTGGGTCCATGAGTCGAAGGGATGATCATGGCACTGGGCACAGCCGATTTGATGCCCAAGGAAAACCTGTACGGTGTTACTGACGTTATCGAGAAGCATGCCGCGGTCGCGGAGGTAATATCCTACGGCAGGATTTTTCGAGGTATGACCCTCCGCCGAAAGCATTTCATGGACGATCTTGCTCCACGGCTTGTCAGAAGCGAGCGAGTTTCGCAGCCACACGTGCCAACCCAGACCATACTGCCCTTCGTTTGTCTGTAGGCGGAGCAGGTCAGCGAAATAATTGAAGGCCGAACTGTCGTATCCAGGAGAGGAGGCCAGTTTCTCGATCAAACGTGTCCGCTTGTCCGGCGATTGGTCGTCCAGGAAGCGGGACGCTTCCATTGCAGTTGGGATGCGCCCGACTATGTTGAGATACGTCCTGCGAACGAACGTTTCCTCCGCGACTATGGGAAGCGGCTGCAATTTCTTGGCCCTGAGGTCTGCTTCTAGCAGTTGGTCGATCTTGGCTGCCGCCTGAAGAACCTCACCGAGCTTGAGAGGCTCCGAAGGGGCAGCCTCCGCAAGAAGGTTGGATACAGCCAGCGCAATAACGGCGCAGGTGAGCTGCTTCAGGGGTTGGGAAAGCATCGGGGTAGAAGGGGAATTGGATGGGTTGTGGGGCCAAGGTTGCCTCAGAGTAAAACCCTAGGGGTTAAACGGAGTTGCGCCGGCTCATATTTCAGAAGAGAAAAATTACCCGGAATGGGCTAGGGCGAAAAGCCGTATCCGCGGATCTGATCAGTTTATTGTCTCCGGAAAAGCTGCTGTCAGTGGCTTTTTTGGTCTTGAGCTTCGATATGCGTATCACAGGGGCCCTAAGCAGCTCTAAATTCGTGACAACTGTTCTTTTGAACAGTATAAATGAGCATATGATCACGAAACTGCATAGTGCGGGTCTCAGGGGCGTGGAAGCGGTGGAAGTAGAGGTGGAAGTGAACTCTCCGGGGCGGGGGGTGCCCCGAATGACCATTGTCGGGCTACCCGATGCTGCAGTGAGGGAATCCGCGGAAAGGGTGAGCTCGGCAGTCTCTGCCTCAGCGCTTCCAAAGGATGACGGCACGATCACAGTGAATCTCGCACCTGCCGACCTGAAGAAAGAAGGGCCTTCGTTTGATTTACCGATTGCGCTGGCTGTAGTTGCTTGTGCGGAGGGCGTGGACCTGAAGGGAGCTGGGGACTGTCAGATCATCGGGGAGCTTGCTCTCGATGGTTCGGTTCGTCCCGTGAAGGGGATTCTTTCGGCCGCGATAGAAGCAAAGACCAGAGGAAGGAAAAGGCTCCTGGTGCCCTTGGAGAACGCGTGCGAGGCGGCAGCGGTAACTGGGATCGAGGTTTTCGGCGTGAGTGGGCTTCGCCAAGCTTGGGGTTTTCTCTGTGGAGAAGAGAAGTTGGAACCGGCGGTGGCACGAATCTCCCCATATTCCCGGGCAGAGCCCTATGCGGTCGACCTCGGGGAGGTCCAAGGCCAGAAGCATGTCAAGAGAGCTCTCGAAATTGCGGCGGCTGGATCACACAACATTCTGATGGTAGGTCCGCCAGGAACAGGAAAATCCATGTTGGCAAAACGCATGCCTACGATCCTTCCTGAGATGACGGAGAGAGAAGCCATGGAAACAACCCGAATTCACTCCATTTCGGGTCAACTGGCGGCAGGATCGGGTCTGCTCAGAAGCCGGCCTTTTCGGAGTCCGCATCACACGATCTCGAATGCAGGATTGCTGGGGGGAGGGAGTAACCCGGGCCCAGGGGAGATTTCTCTGGCCCATAATGGAGTTCTATTTCTGGATGAACTGCCTGAGTTTCGTCGTCAGACTCTGGAAGTTCTGCGTCAGCCACTGGAAGATGGAAAGGTGACAATCTCGCGGGCAGCAGGAACTTTAGCCTTTCCCAGCAAGGTGCTATTGATTGGTTCTTTGAACCCATGTCCCTGTGGTTACTTTGGGGACCCTTCCCGTAGTTGCTCCTGCTCGCTCCGCCAGGTGGAGAGGTATCGGAGTAAGATTTCCGGACCCTTGCTCGACCGAATGGATCTTCATATCGAAGTCCCCCTTGTTGAATTCAAGGACCTGTCATCAAGGGTGCCGGCAGAGCCCTCTTCCAGCGTCCGCCAGCGAGTTAGTGAGTGTAGAGAACGTCAGCGAAGCCGTTTTGGTAAATCGTCCGCAACACGAGTGAATTCGGAGATGACTCCCAAGGAGGTGCGTCTGTTCTGTGAGATGGATCCGGAGTCTAGCGATCTGATGGAGCAGGCGATGAGTCGACTTGGTCTTTCAGCCCGGGGCTACGATAGGATCCTGAAGGTAGCCCGGACAGTGGCTGACTTGGAGGGCTCCCAAAGAGTCCTGCCCGAGCACCTTCTCGAAGCCATTCAATTTCGCTCCTTGGACCGCAAATTGGCAGGTTAGCCACCCCATCATGCTCGAACTTGAAGAGGAAGGGAGCGTCAGCTTGCCTCGCGCCCTCGTTCGGGACTACGCTCGCTCATCACTCCTCCCGCTTATTTCTGTTGGATGCGCTTACTCGGCCTTCTGGTTGCATCGCTGACTTTGTTGTCAGACACGAGGGCGGAGGAAAAGGCCTCACTCCCACGAGCTAAGGAGGAATTATCGACGCAGCATTTCTTCAAGAGTCATTGCGTGAAGTGTCATGGGGCCAAGAACGCAAAAGGAGGAGTTCGTCTGGACCAACTCGACAAGCGTGTCTCCCTTGGATTTGATTTTGAAACTTGGACGTCTGTCCACGAGCAAATACGGGAAGGTCAGATGCCGCCGGAGGATGAGGCCCAACCCGACAACCGGGACAGGATGCAAGTCCTGTCCTGGATTGGCGCAGAGCTTGATAAAGCACAGACCTCTGATCGGGTGCGCTACTTATCTGGGCAGTTCGCCTTTGGCAATCAGGTCAGTCACGAGAAGCTTTTCGGAGGAGAGGTAGGAGGGAGGTCGTTTTCTCCACCTCGTTTGTGGCGAATGAATCCCAATATCTACGACCGCACCAAACGTCGTATTCTTAAACACCACTGGGAGGCCCTTGCGCGGGTGCGCCAGCCTTTCGGGATGGATGCAAGACCTGGATTCAATGATTACGCGGTCAATCTCCATGCAGATTCCGCCACGCTCGAAACTCTCTTGAGGAATGCACGGACAATTGTGGATCACCAGTTGAGCCGCGATGTCTCCGAGGCCTTTCGCATGGTCTTGGAAGCCGAGAGTCCGAGTAGAGATCAGATCGATGCAGCGGTAAGGCATCAGTTTAAGTCCTTGGTTTACCGTCTGCCTGAGCAGGTTGAGTTGAAACGTTACCGAGAGTATATGCTTCGGGCCATCAATGAGGCAGGCAACACAAGAGAAGGAATGGCAGTATGCTTAAAAGCAATCGCGCTGATTCCAGAGGCGGTCTATCGGATGGAATTGGGGCTGGGCGACAAGGATGAGCACGGGCGGCGGAGGCTTTCAGGAAGTGAGCTCGCATTTGCAATCAGTTTTGCACTCACCGATGATCCGCCGACGGCGGAAACCTGGTCTGCCAGCCGAGGAGGTAGGTTCCAGTCACGAAGAGGGGTCCAGTCCGAGATCGAGCGAATTCTTAATGATGAGGCGATCGCAAAGCCAAAGATCCTAAGATTTTTCCGGGAGTTCTTTGGTTATCATCGCGCTCCGGACATTTTCAAGGATGCGAAACGCTTCCATAATTACGATTGGGGGAAGGTTCCCTATCAATTGGTGCATGAGGCGGATCTGCTGGTGCTGCACATTGTCAATCGAGACAAGGATGTGTTGCACGAGTTGCTGACCACGAGGAAGTTTTTTGTCGGGCACTTCGGTCCCGAGGTGGAACCAGAGGAGTTAGAGGAGCGCCTTGCAGCGTTGCGCCTGCTTCATGACTACTGGATCGACAAACCTTGGAAGGAGCTGAAATACGAACTCGATCCTGAGGTGCGCGCTGACATGGAAGCATTGCATCCTTATTTCCGCACCCAGCCGGCGAAACACCGGATGAGCGGGGGCTTGATCAAGGATTACATGGAATACCTGCCGGGGTGTTACAGAAGCGGGATCCGCCCGATGCTCGCGCAATTTACGCTCATGGAGGGCGAGCGTGAGCGCAACCTGACATCTGCGCATGATCAGCGGTTCTTCCTGGGGGCATATAACTTGGAAATCGATCAGTTCGACTGTCCAACCGAGCAGCCCTTCGAAGTGAACCCGAAGGAACGGGTTGGGCTTCTTACCCATCCTGCGTGGCTCATTGCACATTCAAAGAATACCGAGACCAACCCAATTACTCGCGGGAAATGGATCCGTGAGCGGCTTCTGGCAGGTCATGTTCCGGACGTCCCAATTACCGTAAATGCGGTTGTGCCTGAAGATCCGCACAAGACTCTGCGGGAGCGTTTCGAGCCGACTCGACAGGCCGAGTGCTGGCGCTGCCACAAGAAAATGAATCCGCTTGG
>DIHT01000083.1 GCA_002420305.1 Akkermansiaceae bacterium UBA5689
CCTGCTCTCGAAACCCGAATCGCCCAATACGAAATGGCCTTCAACATGCAACGGTCGATCCCCGAGGTCACGGATCTTTCGGATGAACCGGAAAGCACCTTCAAGCTCTACGGCGAAGACGCAAGGAAGCCAGGATCCTTTGCAGCGAACTGTCTCCTCGCCAGACGGCTTGCGGAAAAAGACGTTCGATTCATCCAGCTCTACCATCAGGGCTGGGACCAGCATGGGGGATTACCCGGAGGCATCAAAAATCAGTGCCGAGAGACCGACCAGGCCTCTGCGGCACTTGTTACAGACCTGAAGAATCGCGGCTTACTGGATGACACCCTTGTAATCTGGGGCGGCGAATTTGGGCGCACAAGTTACTGTCAGGGCAGGTTCAACGCCGGCAACTTCGGGAGGGATCATCACGGGCGCTGTTTCACGATGTGGATGGCTGGCGGCGGGAGCAAGCCAGGAACTACCTACGGGGCCACGGACGATTACAGTTACAATGTCGCGCAGGACCCAGTCCACATTCACGACCTTCATGCGACAATTCTGCACCTTCTGGGCATCGATCATGAAAGCCTTACCTACAAATATCAGGGGCGTCACTTCCGCCTCACAGATGTTCATGGGAAGGTCATCCGGGGAGCACTGGCTTAAATTGATGTGCACCTTTCCCCTCTTTAAAGGCATCTTTCTCGTGACAAACCTTGATCCGGAATCCTGAATAACAGCGAACCCAGTTTCCTTTTGCTCTCTTACTGATGAAACGTCTTACTCTCTTTGTTCCCCTTCTCGCGGCTCTTCTTTGCCCCTTTCTCATGTCTGACAAGAAGGCTGAGGACATCAAACATATTGTCTTCATTGCAGGCAATCGAAGTCATGGCCCAGGTGAACACGAATTTTATGCCGGCTGCACTCTCCTCGCAAAAGCCCTCAACGAGCAGAGCGGCCTTAACGTGAAGGCAACTGTGCTTCGCGCGAATTGGCCAAAAGAAGATAAGGCGATCGTTGAAAGCGCTGACACTATTGTGATCTACGCCGACCACGTGAGTGCTCATGGAGGACAGTGGGAATTCTTGAACGAACTGGCGAAGAAAGGTGTTGGCATGGTTTTCATGCACTACGCGGTCCACCCCAGCAAGGAGATCGGTGAGAAATATTATCGCCCATGGATCGGGGGCGCGATGGAAAGTGGATGGTCAGTGAATCCGCACTGGGTTGCAGATCTCTCAATCATCAAGGATCATGACATTGGCAATGGAGTTCCTGAAAAGGTAATCTGTCTTGATGAGTGGTATTACAATATGCGCTTCGTGGAGGACCGTGAAAAAGTCCTCGACCTTCTCACGGCAGTTCCAACCCGGAAGAACATGCATCGCTATATTAACATGTGGAATAAGAATGGGGTAGAGGGACTAGAAAAGCAGCAGACCTTGATGTGGGGATACGAGCGCCCGGAAGGCGGGCGCGGTGTAGGATTCGTGGGTGGACATTACCACCATAGCTGGGCAGTGGACGGGCTCCGCAAGGCCGTTCTTAACGCCATCGTATGGACGGCAGGCATGAAGGTTCCCGAAGAAGGAGTGCTATCCAAAAGTCCCACCGAGGAAGAACTCAATGTCAACCTCGACAAAAAGGGACGGGTTAAACGAATCAAAATACCAGATCCCGCTGCATGGAAGAAACTTCCTCCCGCCAAGATCCAGACGGACCGAGAGGCGGGTTTTAACAAGGGTGCCGGAGCGAAGGTTCGACCAGCCCCGGCACCCCAGAAGAAAAACTCTCCAAGCGTCGCTTCACCGGAGCCCGCGCTCACTGGCAAAGAAATTCAGCCTGAGGCAACCCCCGCTCCGAAGGCGATCCCAGCCACAGGTATTCTGCTGCCCGGCGATCTCGAGATTACAACCTGGGCTGAAGGGCCGATGCTGGCCCGGCCCCTGAGTATGGATACGGACCACGCCGGGCGGATCTGGGTGGCAGAACGACACGCCACCGATACACACCCGAACGGGTCTCGGATCGTCATCCTCGAAGACAAGGACCACGACGGCAAGGCCGACAAATCTCATGTTTTCATCGAAGATAGCGCGCTGGAGGGACCTCTGGAAATCAGCGTCTTTGGAAACAGGGTCGTGGCCTTCAATCCCCCTCATCTGACCGTTTACACCGACACGAACGAGAACCTCGTCTTCGAACCAGAAATAGACAAGCGCGAGAATCTCCTCAGCGGATTCAAGCGGGGCAGAGATACTGATAGCGTGCCGGCGATCTTCGGAGGTCCGGATGGGAGGTGGTACTTTGGTCATGATCAGGCAGGAGCGGAGTTCAAGGACAAGGGTGGAGTGAACTTCATCGTGAGGAGCCCATCCCTGCGCGACGAACCGAACAAGCCCGAGAACGCCCGTGACCTGACCAGCCAGACCAGCGGGGACGGGAAAGTCTGGGTCGGGGGTTTCGCCGCCAGCGTCAATCCGGACGGGTCCGGATTACGTATTGTAGGTCATGGTTTCAACCGGAGTGTGGGACAGACGATGACCTCTTTCGGAGATATGTTTCAAAATGACCAAAGTGACACCAGGTCCTGCCGAGTTACCTGGCTCATGGAGGGCAGCTTCCTTGGATTCTGTTCTCCAGATGGTCGACGAACGTGGCAAATAGATCAGCGCCCTGGCCAGCCAGACTCCGATGCTGAATGGCGACAGTGGGATCCGGGAACTCTTTCAGCCGGGGACACCTACGACAGGGGCTCCCCTCGTGGAATGTGCTTTTATGAAAATGGCTCTCTTCCCAGAAGGTATGCAGGGCTTCTCGCAAGCTGCGATGCTGAGCGCGGTGAAGTGTTTGGATATTTTCCCGTCATGGAAAAGTCGAATTTCAAGCTCGAGCGTTTCTCCCTCGTAAAATCGAAAACACCAGATGGGTTTCATCCAATTGATATTCTGGTTGGTTCTGATGGGGCCTTATATCTCGCCACCGCTGATACCCTTAAGAATCCTCCCTCTACACAAGAGGTCTCGCCCACTGCAGGCACAATCTATCGGATTGCTCCGAAGGGCTTCCGCCCTACCCCTAAACCACTGCCTGCAGATCCTATCAAACGCGCTCTCGCACTGCTCTATAGCCCGGCACAGAACGTGAGGTTCTCAGGGGTCGAAACCTTGCGGGCTGCAAGAGAAAAGGCACTCCCTGCTCTCCGGGGGATGCTGGGGCACTACGATGGATATCTTCAGGCACGGGCTCTCTGGGTGCTTCCCCACCTCGGGGCCGAAGGCAAACGCATTACCCGAAGCCTGCTTGAAAGCTCGGATGCCTCGACCCGGCTTCTCGCCTTTCGTTCACTGCGGGGCGCAGGCGAAGACTTTCTGGGGGCAGGAGCTCAGCTGGTTCCTGGAGGATTACTCAGAAAGTTCTACTCTGAAGAACCCAGCCCGGCAGTTCGACGGGAGGTTGTCCTCTCCCTGCGCGATGCCAACCCCCAGCAGAAAGCGACCTCCGTGAGTTATTTTCTTCGCAGATGCAGCGCAAGCGACCCGGCCTATCTCGAAGCCTGCGGCCTCGCTTCCGAAGGTGCCGAGGAGCTCATCTGGTCGAGGTTAAAAACATTGGCCGGTATTTCTCTCGCGCTGGAGTGGCCCGAAGCCTTCACGAAAATCACTTGGCGCCTCCGTCCCAGCACTGCCATTCTCGATCTCCGTAAACGTGCGCTCTCCGAAAGCCTTTCGAATGACGCTCGAATCATGGCGGTAGAGACTCTTGCATTGAGTCGTGACATAGAAGTTGTCCGAACTCTCATTGAAATCGCCAAGGCTAAAGGCCCGGTTGGGAAAGAAGCCCGGCGCTGGCTCTTCCATCTCGCAGGGACGCGGTGGGTCGACCTCGACCTTGTGCCCCTCCTCAAGGCACACGGGATCATTGAACAGGAAAACTAAGCCAGCTTCCGACTTGGAAGTTCCGTGAGTAACATTCGAGGAGACATGAAACTCGCAGCTCTGATCTTCGTCCTCAGCCTTGGAGTTGGCTCTTCAGCGCGAGAGGAGGTTCGACCCAGCCTTGTTCTCATCTAAACTGATGGCCAAGGCTACGAAGAATGATACCCCTCGCTCGACCATACCTTGTCTGGCTGCCCCACTGAACAGACCCCTTGCCATGCGCTATCTCATCACCATTTTGGCCATTCTCTCAGCTAGTATGGACTCCGCGATTTCCGGGGACAAATTACCACATATTCTGATCATCCTTGTTGACGACATGGGATACGGTGA
>DIHT01000098.1:0-20328 GCA_002420305.1 Akkermansiaceae bacterium UBA5689
GGGCTATGGTTTTACTGGGCGTTCACCGAGATCGGGCCCAAGAATTTCATCGCGCACATTTTTGCGCCAAAGGGGGATTTTTCAAAGTTGATGCTGGTCCTGATGGTGCCTCTCTTTCTTTTTGTCGGAGTCATCGAGGTAATCTCCATTGCGGTCCGTCCGGTGGCTCTGATGTTCCGGCTATACGGCAACGTGTATGCCGGTGAGAACATGCTGGAAACCCTTATGATCATGGACAAGGTGCCCGACTTTCTCAAGTGGGCACCGGCGCTGCCTTTCTATTTTCTGGAACTTCTCGTGGGTCTGATCCAGGCCCTCGTTTTCGTCCTGTTGTGCGCCGTGTTTACCAAGCTCATGTGTGAGCATCATGACGAAGACCATGAGGAGAGTGGGCACACTGAACCTGACCCCGAGCCAGCGGCCAACTCCCCTGCAGCGAACTCCTAGAGACACTCTTACCGGTTGGACCATGGAGCACGTGGAAGCCGGTAAAACGAACGAAATAAATAACAATAATAGAAACAATGGACATCCTCATGCAATTTCTTGCCAACGTTCCTGCCCTTTTTGAGCTTCTTGCTGCGATAGAGGGCAAAATTCACGTTGGACTTGCTGCCGTTGCAGCTGGTGTTGGGGTGGGCTTGGTTGGCGCCAAGGCCGCTGAGGCCGTAGGCCGCAACCCTGGCGCTCAGGGTGGAATCCTGACGATTGGGATTATCTTCGCCGCACTGGCGGAGGGACTCATCTTCATCGTCATCTTCCTCGGATAACAGGGATTTAGGGAGGGCGCTCGCCGGAGTGCCCTCCCTCCCAGTCTGCCTTTCGTTTCCATTCCCCCTCTTTCCTCATGCCCCTCGATAACATTCTGGTCCTCGCAGCAGCGGCTGCGACTGAAGCCGAAGGCGGCAACGTTGCCTCCGAGATCTTTAACACGTTCAAGATATACCCGGTCACCTTCTTCTGCCAGCTGCTCAACTTCCTCATTGTCTGTGCGGTGTTGAAGAAGTTTGCCTATGGCCCGGTGAGGGAAATGCTGGATGCTCGGAAAAAGAGAATCGCGGATGGCGAAGCCAAGCTTGCAGAGATCGAGAAGCAGATCGCGGAGAGTGAGCAGCGGACTCAGGAGGCGGTTCAGGAGGCCAACGAGCGTGCCAAGCGCTTGATTGAGGAGGCCAAGGAAAGTGCGGTCATCATGGGCGAGAAAAAGACTCAGGAAGCTTCTGCGGAAGCCAAGGGGATCATCGCCAAGGCCGAAGAGGCCGCCCGTGGCGAGAAGGACAAGATGCACGCGGACCTCAAGCGAGAGTTTGGCCGCTTGGTCTCGAACTGCACCGCTCAGGTGACGGGCAAAGTTCTCAATGATGACGACCAGCAACGCATCAACGAAGAGGCGATGGCTGAAGTTGAAAGCTAGTCGACGGTTTTTACTACAATGAAGATTTCCCGCGAAGCAGCAACCACCGCCCGACGAGCCTTCCGCATGTGCGTTGAAGGAGACCGGGTGGTCGATGAGAAGCTGCGCCGGGTTTTCAAGAAAGTCGCAGAATCCAAGCCGCGCGGCTGGCAGGCGATTCTGCACGAGCTCAAAAGGCTGATCCGGCTTGAGATGGAGCGGCGGCAGGTCCTCGTCGAGAGTGCCAAGACTTTGGACGATCCGTCCCAAAACAGGGTCAAGGCCAGTCTCTCCCGCCAATATGGGGATGACCTCACCTTCGAGTTCAAGGTGACCCCGGAACTTCTCGGTGGAATGCGAGTACGAGTCGGCAATGATGTCTGGGATGGCAGCGTCAAAACCCGCCTCGAGCGCCTGTCCAACTCCTTTTAACCACTCTCTAACTTACGTTCTCTCTCAAATTCAATTCCCACTGTCATGAGTAATATCCTTCAGGAACTGGAACAGGAAATCGCAAACGTCTCTGCCGGGGTCGCCAAGACCAACGTGGGGACCGTCCGGGAAATCGGTGATGGCGTCGCCAAGGTCGAGGGCCTCAGCGAGGTGCAGCTCAATGAGATGATCGAGTTTCCGGGAAATCTCTTCGGCCTTGCCCTCAACCTTGAGGAAGGCGAGGTGGGAGTCGTGATGCTCGGCGAATCCAGGCATATCGCTGAAGGGGATGAGTGCCATACGACCGGAAAGCTCCTTTCTGTCCCTGTTGGTAAAGGGCTGCTGGGCCGGGTGGTCGATGCCCTCGGTCGTCCGGTGGATGGCAAGGGTGATGTTCAGGCCGACGACAATTATCCAGTCGAGAAAATTGCTCCCGGGATCATTAAGAGAAAGTCAGTGAGCGTGCCGGTGCAGACGGGTATTGCTGCAATTGATGCCATGATTCCGATTGGGCGGGGACAGCGAGAGCTCATTATTGGAGACCGCTCTACCGGCAAGACCACTATTGCGGTGGATACGATTATTGCGCAGGCGCAGCAGAATAAGGCTGCGAAGGAAGGGACCCTGAAGAACCACAAGCCGCTCTACTGCGTCTACGTGGCGATCGGGCAGAAGCAGTCCAATATTGCCCGGACAATTTCCACGCTGGAAAAGGCTGGGGCGATGGAGAATACCATTGTGGTCGCCGCTGCGGCCTCTGACTCCGCCACCAATCAGTTTCTCGCTCCCTACGCGGGCTGCGCGATGGCGGAATACCTCATGGATCAGGGAGAAGACGTCCTGATCGTGTATGATGATCTATCCAAGCAGGCTGTGGCCTACCGCCAGGTGTCTCTCGTGCTTCGCCGGCCATCCGGCCGGGAGGCCTACCCCGGGGATGTGTTTTATCTGCACAGCCGGCTGCTCGAGCGCTCTGCCCGCCTCTCTGACGCAGAGGGCGGAGGCTCCATCACAGCACTTCCCATCATTGAGACCCAGGCAGGGGACGTCTCGGCCTACATTCCGACCAATGTGATCTCGATTACGGATGGCCAGATCTTCCTCGAGACTGATCTGTTCTACCAGGGCATCCGGCCTGCGATTTCGGTCGGCCTCTCGGTTTCGAGGGTGGGGTCTGCAGCTCAGACCAAGGCGATCAAGAAGGTATCGGGAACAACCAAGCTCGATCTGGCTCAGTTCCGGGAGCTTCAGGCCTTTGCCCAGTTCGGGTCGGACCTCGATGATGCCACCAAGGCCAAGATTGAGCGGGGTGAGCGAATCGTGGAGCTCTTCAAGCAGAACCAATACAGCCCTCTGGGGCTCGACCAGGAGGTTGCGATTCTCTGGGCGATGCAGAATGGATATTTTGATGATGTTGAGGTGAAGAGAATCAAGGAGTGTCAGGAGGCGCTTGAAGAGTTTCTCGCCACCCGCAAGCAGGATCTCCTGCAGCTCATTCTCGATGAAAAGGCTCTTACGGATCCCGTAGTCAGCGGACTGGAGACAGCTCTCAAGGATTTCAAGGCTACGTGGAGCTAAGGGTGCCCGATGTGACCTTCCGCCTGCTCAAGCAATAGCAAACAGATATAGAAAAAGATCACGGTTACCTGAAGAATGGCCAACCTTCGCGACATCCGCCGACGAATCAAGTCGGTCAAGAACACCTCGCAGATCACCAAAGCGATGCAGCTGGTGGCGGCAGCGAAGATGAAAAAGGCTCAGGATCAGGCGCTATCAGGTCGGGATTACGCGGATCGCCTGAACCGGGTTTTGGTAGACCTCAAGGAAAACCTCAGCGAGGAGGAGCACGTCTTACTTAAGCAGCCTGCAGGAAAAAAAGAACTTCTGCTGGTCATTTCTACGGACAAGGGACTCTGTGGCGGTCTCAACACGAATCTCTTGAAAAAGGTCAGAGCTGAGGTGGGCGATGACACCGAGGTTGTCACGGTAGGGCGTAAATTGCGGTTATCGCTCGGCAAGCTCGGGCAGAACATCGTCTCCGACTGGGAAGTGGCAGATCCTACTCCTTTTGCGGATGCCAAGCCTCTCGGAGGCTATCTCACCGATCAGTTTCTCACCGGAGAATATAGCTCCGTAAAGGTCGCCTTTACCAATTTCGAAACGACCCTGACCCAGACTCCCTGGATCCAGCAGCTGCTTCCGGTTGAGGAGTCCAAGCTGGCCGAGAAGCGGTCCTACGAGGGAATGGGAGAAGGCGCCGAGATCGGGGAAACTGATCAATCCCGGGACTATATCTTCGAGCCGGATACGGAGGGAGTCCTTGATCGCCTGCTGCCTCTTTATCTCAACTACCAAGTCTACCAGATGATCCTCGAAGCCCGGGCGTCCGAGCACTCAGCGCGGATGGTGGCTATGAAGGCTGCCACAGACAACGCTGAGCAGATGATCAAGGACCTCACTCTCGAATATAACAAGGTGCGTCAGGCTGCGATTACCTCAGAACTTCTCGAGATCACCACCGCCATGAAGGCGATGGAATAGAAGGCTAGAACTAAGATTTTCCTACACAACAAACTCTTCCGAGACCAACCCGCCCACAACTATGAGCAATACCGGAACTATCGTGCAGATCATTGGCGCCGTGGTGGACGCCGATTTCTCCAATGCAGAGAAACTTCCTGCCATCTACAACGCCCTCGAGGTCACCTATGACCTTTATGGCTCCGAAACGACCCTTGTCCTTGAGGTTCAGCAGCACCTAGGTGATGGCTGGGTGCGGGCGGTGGCGATGACAACCACGGACGGACTAAAGCGGGGTATGCCTGTCTCTGATACCGGCGACCCGATCACCGTGCCAGTTGGTAGTGGAGTGTTAGGCCGGATCTTTAACGTAACGGGTAACGAGGTGGACGGATTCGGACCAGTGCCTCACGAGAAGCGCTACCCGATCCACGCAGCCGCTCCTCCTTTGATTGACCAGTCTACTTCTGCCGAAATCTTGGAGACCGGTATCAAGGTGATCGACTTGATTTGCCCCTTTACCAAGGGCGGCAAGGTGGGTGCCTTCGGAGGTGCTGGTGTGGGCAAGACCGTGGTGATCATGGAGCTCATCAATAACATCGCGAAGAATCATGGAGGTTACTCCGTGTTTGCCGGAGTGGGTGAGCGGACCCGGGAAGGAAACGACCTCTGGATGGAAATGATCGAGGCAGGCGTTATCAACGCGGAGAAGGACTCCAACGGGGAGCTTAAGCTCGATGAGAATGGCATGCCTACCGTGATCAGTGAGGGATCAAAGGTTGCGCTTACCTACGGGCAGATGAATGAGCCTCCGGGAGCGCGTCTCAGGGTCGCCCTGTCTGCCCTCGCGATGGCTGAGTATTTCCGGGACGAAGAGAATCAGGACGTGCTGCTCTTCGTGGACAATGTGTTCCGCTTTTCTCAGGCGGGTTCGGAGGTTTCGGCTCTGCTCGGACGAACGCCGTCCGCGGTGGGTTACCAGCCAACTCTCGCGGAGGAGATGGCCGGCCTTCAGGAGCGAATCACCTCTACTAACAAGGGCTCCATTACGTCCTTCCAGGCAGTGTATGTGCCAGCAGACGACCTGACGGACCCTGCTCCCGCCAATACCTTTGCCCACCTTGATTCCACGGTGGTGCTGGAGCGCTCTCTTGCGGAGCTTGGGATTTACCCTGCGGTGGATCCTCTTGCCTCTGTTTCCACCGCCCTTGCGCCTGACGTGGTGGGTGAGGAGCACTACCGGGTGGCACGTGGGGTCCAGACTGTGCTCCAGCGTTACAAGGACCTGCAGGACATCATTGCGATTCTGGGTATGGATGAGCTTTCTGATGAGGATAAGCTCACGGTTTTCCGAGCTCGTAAGATTCAGCGCTTTCTCTCGCAGCCCTTCAGCGTGGCAGAGGTCTTCACTGGAACGCCGGGTGTCTACGTATCGGTCGATGACACCGTCAAGGGCTTCGCGGAGATTCTCGACGGTAAGCATGATGACGTGGCTGAAAGTAATTTCTACATGAAGGGCGCGATCGATACGGTCGAGAAGGAATAGGCCCCTTGAGCCCTTTCTCCAAGGACACCAGACACAGGTCAGCAAATGCCAGAACTCCTCGAAATTGTTACTCCCGAACGGAAGGTCTTCTCCGGGGAGGTGGAAAACGTCTACCTTCCGGGAACGGAGGGAGAGCTGGGAGCCCTGCCTGGGCACGCTCCGTTAGTGACCGGTGTGAGCCCGGGAGAATTGCGCTATAAAGTGGATGGGAAAATAGAGGAGCTCGCCATAGGTTCTGGCTTTGCCGAGGTCACCCAGGAAAAAATTACGATTCTTGCCGACCTTGCGGTGACCGATAGCGAAATCGATGAGAAAAAGGTGGAGGAAGCGATGAAGCGCGCGGAAGAATCCCTCGCCAATATAGATAGCTCTGATAACGCCGAGGAGGTGGCGGCCATTCAGGCGTCGATCTCTAAGTCGATGGCCCAGTTGAATTTGAAGCGGAAACGCCGGCGCGTCTAGCGGGGCTCCGGGTCATGCGGCAGACGGGGAGGTTGTTCACAATTTGGGCAGAAAAGGCAGGTTTTGTGACTTCAGGGTGTCTTTTTTTCGGGCTGGTCTTGACCCCGAGGCGGGGGCTTGGCAGTAAAACGAAAGTTTAGGCCAGACAAGCTGAATGCCAAAGGACAAGAGCCTGCAAAAAATCCTGCTAATTGGGTCGGGACCGATCGTCATCGGTCAGGGGTGTGAATTTGACTACTCCGGGACGCAAGCGTGTAAGGCGTTACGGGAAGAGGGTTACGAAGTCGTCCTGGTGAACTCCAATCCGGCCACCATTATGACCGATCCGGAGTTTGCGGATCGGACCTATATCGAACCGATTACCCCTGAGGTGATTCGGAAGATCATTGAGAAGGAGAAGCCGGACGCGCTCCTTCCCACCCTTGGGGGGCAGACCGCTCTTAATGCTTCCATGGACTTGTGGCACAGTGGGGCTCTCCAGGAGCTTAACGTGCGCATGATCGGTGCTAACGCGGATGCCATCGCCAAGGGGGAGGATCGTCTGCTCTTCAAGGAGGCCATGCTCAAGATTGGCCTGGACCTTCCGCAGTCTGGTGTTGTCCATACCATGGAGGATGCGCGAAGTGTTGCGGCGGAGATCGGAACGTTCCCCCTGATTATACGACCTGCCTATACCCTTGGTGGCAGTGGAGGAGGAATCGCCTATAACAAGGAGGAATTTGAAACGATCGTGGCGAGAGGATTAGACCTCTCTCCTGTCACCGAGGTCCTTGTTGAGGAGAGCCTTCTGGGATGGAAAGAGTTTGAGATGGAGGTCATGCGCGACTGCGCGGACAACTGCGTCGTTATTTGTTCGATCGAAAATCTGGATCCCATGGGGGTTCATACTGGCGATTCCATCACAGTGGCTCCTGCCCAGACCTTGAGCGACCGGGAATACCAGATCATGCGGGATCAATCCTTTGCGGTTATCCGTGAAATTGGGGTGGAGACTGGGGGGTCAAATATTCAGTTTGCGGTGGATCCTGAAAATGGCCGGGTGGTGGTGATCGAAATGAACCCACGAGTCTCCAGATCCTCGGCGCTGGCCTCGAAAGCGACAGGCTTCCCGATTGCCAAAATCGCGGCCAAACTCGCGGTTGGATACACTCTGGACGAACTCCCCAACGATATTACTCGGGAGACGCCCGCCAGCTTTGAACCCACCATCGATTATGTGGTGACCAAGGTGCCACGCTTTACCTTCGAAAAATTTCCTGCCGCAGATCCAGTCCTTACGACTCAGATGAAGTCCGTCGGGGAGGCCATGAGCATCGGCCGGACCTTCAAGGAAAGCATGCAGAAAGCCCTCCGGTCACTCGAAACAGGCCGCCATGGGTTTGGGTGGGACGGCAAGGATCCGGCGAATCCGTCCCGCGAGGATATTGAGCGCAAGCTGCACGTGCCCAACTGTGAACGGATTTACTGGATCAAGGTCGCGTATGAGCATGGCTGGAGCGTCGAAGATCTATTCGAGGCCACCCAGATCGATCGCTGGTTTCTTGTGCACCTTAAGGAGATCGCGGACGAGGGAGCAAATCTGGCAGATCTTGACTTGCGCCGGGCGAAGAAGCTTGGTTTCTCCGACAAGCAGATCGCTCTTGCCCGAGGGGAGTTGGAGGATTCGGTCAGAGAAAAGAGAAAAGGAGTAGGCATTCTTCCAACCTACCGCCTTGTTGATACCTGTGCTGCGGAGTTCGAGGCTTACACGCCCTACTATTATTCGACCTATGGTGACGAAAACGAAGCCCGGGACTCAGAGGCGAAGAAGATTATCATCCTAGGGGGAGGACCCAACAGGATCGGGCAGGGAATTGAATTTGATTACTGCTGTGTGCACGCCTCGTTCGCGCTGAAGGAATTGGGCTATGAGACAATTATAGTTAACTCGAATCCGGAAACTGTCTCTACGGACTACGATACCAGTGACAAGCTGTTTTTTGAGCCGCTTACACTGGAGGACGTCCTCAACATCTGTGATCAGGAAAACCCTGACGGGGTGATTGTTCAGTTTGGAGGACAGACCCCTCTCAATCTTGCCGCCGATCTTGAGCGACATGGAGTCCCTATCGTGGGGACATCTCCAGCATCTATCGAGCTCGCCGAGGACCGAAAGCATTTCTCAGCCCTTCTTGACGGTCTGGGCTTGCAGCAGGCTGAGGCGGGAACGGCGGTCTCCGAGGAGGAAGCCGTCGAGGTTGCGGGCAGAATCGGATACCCTGTATTGGTGCGTCCGTCCTTTGTCCTAGGGGGGCGGGCCATGATGATTGTCTATGATGATAATGAGTTGCGTCGTTACATGCGAGAGGCGGTTGATGCCTCTCCGGAGCGGCCCGTGCTTGTAGATCGCTTCCTCGATGGGGCCACCGAGGTGGACGTTGATTGTATCTCCGATGGAGAGAATACGGTTGTGGGAGCAATCATGCAGCATATTGAGCATGCTGGCGTTCATTCAGGAGACTCGGCATGTGTCATTCCTGCTTTCAGTCTGGGGGAGAAGATTGAGGCAGAGATTGAGGAGGCTGCGATCAACCTCGCGAGAGAATTGAAGGTCAAGGGGCTCATGAATATTCAGTTTGCCGTCAAGGATGGAGAGCTCTACGTGATCGAGGTGAACCCAAGGGCTTCCCGTACGGTTCCTTTCGTTTCGAAGGCAATCGGGGTTCCACTGGCTAAGATCGCGGCGAAGATCATGGTAGGAGAGAAACTTCCTGATCTGGGGCTTACCGAGCGTATTGTGCCTGCTCACTATAACGTAAAGGAAGCGGTCTTTCCGTGGCCTCGATTCCCTGGCATCGACATTGTTCTTGGACCCGAGATGAAGTCCACGGGAGAGGTGATGGGCATTGATGAGGATCTTGGGATGGCATACGCAAAGAGCCAGATAAGCGCATTCAATCCGCTGCCCATGGAGGGAAATGTCTTCATCTCGGTAAGTGACCGTGACAAGGAGGAGGCAATCACTATCGCTTCACAATTCGTTGAAGCGGGGTTCACCCTTTTTGCCACCGGGGGAACTCACCGTGCCTTGGAGGAAGCTGGAGTTACTGCCCAGCGTCTCTACAAACTCGCTGAACGGAAGCGGCCGAACGTTCTGGATATGATGAAAAACGGGGAGATCCAGTTTGTGGTGAATACCCCAAGTAGTCATGAATCAAGGGAGGATGAGGTCATCATCCGGAGCACCGCAGTGGCCAACAAGGTGAGCCTTTGCACGAATCTTTCTGCGGCAGACGCAAGTGTGAAGGCGATTCGCTCCCTGCAGCAACGGGAGTTCAAGGTGAAGCCCCTCCAGGAATACTACTAGCGTACCTGGGCAAGCAAGACGGGGAGTTTGGCGAGGCCTACCGGAAGTCCCGGCTTTCCATGAACTCATACCAGTCCTTTTCCAAAGCGGCATCGTCTTCGTAGCCATAGACCTCCAGAAGAACGGACTTGGTGATTTTTTCGCCCTGGCGGGATCGCTCAACCAGCTCCTGGTATTTCGTGATATTCTCGTCAGTGCTTACAAGGAAGTAGGTCAGGGCGAAAATATAGCCTGACTGATTAGGTGTAAGGGAAAGGATTTCGGCCTTACATACCGAGTCGAGAGTCTCCCGGATCTCCTTCCGGCACATTTTTTTCAACGGGCTGGGCCATGATTCGTCTGCCTCAAGGGTAGCCCCCCGTTTGAAATCTGCCTTTTCGTTCGCGTAGTAGGTCTTGAAATCGATGTAGTGCACCCGGCAGAGCCGAAAGATGCGGTGCTCCACATAGTAGCCCCACCCCGCAGTCATCCAGAAGGGCATGGATCCTGACAGGCCCCGCCCTTTAAGGATTGTGGCTGCGGTGCCATGGACAAATACGGGCGTCAGGTCGGTCTCTCCTCCGGCGGATCGTTCGGGGTCCGCTTTACAGAGCACCCGGTAGCGGTTCTGAGGGTCGCCGTAGTTGCGAGTAATCCTGCAGGATTGGAGCTGGTTCGCATCCCATCCGCTTCGTTGCTGTTCCTGCTCGAGAACAGTGGTGTAGTCGTGGCCGGAGCCAACGAGGTATACCGTGAAGCGGTAAGGAGCGGTTTCAGAGCCCGAAGCGCCGCCTGGGGTCCTGAATTTGTTTTGTCCGAAGTCCTCTTCGAGTCCAGGGAGAACCCGAACGCACTCGTCCCAGACCTTTTCCGCATAGCGACGAGCTGGATCATGGTTCGTTCCCTTTGCTCGCAGCGCAAAATGATCGGTCAGGCGCTCTCGCCATTCCAAGTTCTTAAAGTGCTGGTGCTGCGCGAATACTGTAGGAGCTGCCATCACTGCGACTACAATGAGGAGGCGAAGGGCCTTGATCATATAGTAATGTATGCAGATCCCGTTCCGATCGCAATGCAGGAAGCCCTACGGATCTCTTGGAATGAGTGACTTTCAAGATCTTCAGGGGCTATTCTCCAATCTTCGTGAAGGGAATATCTTTTCTAGTAGCGAGGACAGGACTTGGCTCTATCTTAAGGGTGAAGAGTTTATTTCTCAGTTCATGAAGGCGCGCGAAGATAGGGATAACAGAAAGCCGAGGGGTTTCCTCGGAGGGTTCCTCGTAGCCGGAGGTATCGTGGGGCTTTACCTGGCGCTGCAGCTATGGATCCTCCCTGCAGCAGGAATTCCTACCTGACTTAATGGTCAATGCTCTCCGGTCGGAGAGGAAAGTGCAGACGATAGCTGCCCGGATAGCGCCGAGGGTGAGGATGCAGAGAGCATTCCCTGAAGATGCTGATCGCAAAAGTGAGTTTCCTGTTGGGTGCTAGCTCAGAAACTAAAAAGCCACGCCGAGGCGTGGCTTTATCCGATCTGGGTAAAAGGAGTCTCTTACTTGACCTTGAGTATTCCCTTCATGACACCGAAGTGCCCCGGGAACGTGCATAGAAAGGGATAGTCCCCCGCAGCGGGAGCCTTGAAGACGATTGTTTCTTCTTCCTTAGGCCCCAGAATTTTTGTCTTCGCGACAATTTGGGCGATGAGGGCAGGGTCGAGAGGGAGATAGTCTCCAGCCGCGTTGGCCACGCCCCCGATGGCAAACTTTGGGATATCAGAGCCGGGCTTCAGGATCACCACATTATGCCCCATGGCAGCCTTGGGGAGAGCTCCGATGTTCTTAAAGGTAAGGGCTACGGTTTGGCCCGCCTTTACCTCGATCTCGGCTTTGTCGTATTTCATCTGGTCGTTACCAGTGATGGTGACCTTGACGTCAGCCTTGGTTGCATCCGCTTTCTCTTCGGCCCGGGAAACCGGGATCATTAATGCCACAGCTGTAAGGATGAGGAGGATATTTTTCATTCTGGCGGGAACATGGGCCGTGATGCTCTGGGAGCAAGCAAATCTTTTAGATAAGAGCAGAAGAGAGCAACGAGGCGCTAAGATAGTTTATTTACGGAGGAAATTTGGGAGATCTTGCAAAACTCCAGCGGGTTCTGGGAATCTCATCTTATCAGGGGATGGATCCTTCTGCCTAACCGGCTCAGGCCCTTAACCTTTCAGGGCTGCTCTGAGGAAGGGAGCCGTTCGGGAGGTTTTCGAATTGGCGACTTTTTCCGGGGGCCCTTGTGTAACAATGCGACCTCCGGATTCTCCCGCCTCAGGGCCCATATCGATGATATTATCTGCCTCGGCCATGATTCCGGTGTGGTGCTCGACTACTACCACGGTATGTCCTTCCTCGACTAGACGGTGAAGGACGTCGATCAGTCTTTTTACGTCCTCGAGGTGGAGTCCGATTGATGGCTCTTCAATAAGGTAGAGGTTGGCCTGGGGCTTGCGCGACTTGATCGAGGTTTTGCTGATCCGGCCGCGGGTCAGTTCGGTTACAAGCTTGATCCGCTGGGCCTCTCCGCCAGAGAGGGTAGGGCTCGGCTGTCCGATCTGGAGATAACCGAGCCCGGTTTCCTTAAGAAGGGACAAGGCCCTGTGCAGTTTTCCGTGGGCGGCGAAAAACTCTGCAGCTTCGTCGATAGTCATAGCGAGAACATCGCCGATGGACTGACCGTTGTATCGTATTTCAAGAGTGGCAGGATTATATCGTTTGCCGTTGCAACTCTCACAATGAGTCCATGTGGAGGGGAGAAAGTCCATTTCCAGCTTAATTCGCCCGTTCCCTTTGCACTCGGGGCACTGGCCACTCGCATTGTTGAATGAAAACCGGGAGGCATCGAATCCCTTCATGCGCGCTTCCGGAAGCTGAGCAAAGAGTTTGCGAATTTCATCGAAGATCTTCACGTAAGTTGCGGGGCAGGATCGAGAGGTCTTACCAATGGGAGACTGGTCGACCTCGTAGCAATGGCGGATTGATTTTACCCCTGAAGCGGAAGCCCATGTCTTGTCTGTGTTTCGCTTGAAGAGCTCGGCAAGCGAGCCCCTCATGAGCGAAGACTTTCCGCAGCCGGAGATCCCGGTGATCACAGTCAGGCGCTCGAGGGGAATCCTGACCTCGATGTTCTTGAGATTATTTACGGAACACCCCTTGAGCCTGAGCCATCCTGTTCTTGCGGAAGCCTTTGGCAAAGGCCGCCGTTGACCTCGGATAGGATGGGAGAGGGGGTTGGCCAGGGCTTGGCCCGTTATCGACTTTTTCAGCTTCCGGATCTTCCCCAGAGTTCCAGATGCAACAATTTCTCCGCCATGGCGTCCGGCCCCGGGGCCAAGATCTATAATATGTCCTGCCCGCTCCATCGTCTCGTCATCGTGTTCGACCACGAGGAGGGAATTGCCCTTTGCTCTCAGGGTCTCGAGCGTGTCGAGGAGCTTCTGGTTGTCTCGGGGGTGGAGCCCAATCGTAGGCTCATCCAGAACATAGAGGACACCCCGGAGGTTGGAGCCCAGCTGGGCTGCCAGACGAATACGCTGAGCCTCGCCGCCTGAGAGAGTTCGGGCAGATCTATTAAGTTGGAGATAGCCCAGACCAACTTTCTCGAGGAAAAGCAGGCGCTGAACAATTTCAGGGATGATATCGCGAGCAATCGTGCGTGCTCTCCCGGTAAAGTGGAATTTCTCCACTACAGCGGCCGCCTCCGAGACAGGGAGCATGGTAAGATCCTGAATAGCATAATCCTGAATCCGGATGGCCCTGGAGATCTCGTTCAGGCGGCTTCCTTGGCAGTCCGGGCAAATAACAAGTTCTTCCTTGTCCGCCCGGTCCAGCTTCCGATCAAAGTCAATTTCAGCCTCCGTTTTGGAATTGAAGGAATCTCGCCTCGACTTCCGGGAGCGCTTTTGGCTGGGCATGACCTCTCCATGCCCTCGGCAGGTTTTGCACCATCCGCGCGGGGAGTTGAACGAGAAGTGGGCGGGATCAGGAGCCTCGAAGGAGCGACCAGTGACTGGGCTTACTCGTGCTTTCGAGAAAGGGTGCAGAAAGTTGCCAGAATCGAGGAGCCGAAGGGTTCCCTTTCCCAATTGGAGGGCAGTTGCTACTGCCTCTCGAAGAGCTGAAATACGAGTACTGGCCTTAGAAACGTGGAGGATGAGGACGTCAATATCGTGCTCCTGGAAGCGTTCGAGTCGCTCGAATGTCTCAACTTCCTTCCACTGGTTGTCCACGAGCAGGCGGGTGTATCCTTGCCGCTCGGCCCACACAGCAACATCACTATGAAAGCCTTTTCTCCCTCGAACAACCGGAGCGAGGATGTCGACGGGTCCCCGTTTCAAATGAGAACGGACCGCCTCAACGATGGCGTCCTCGGTTTGGGGGACCACGGGTTCCCCGGACTCAGGGCAATGCTGAGTGCCAAGTTTTGCGTAAAGGAGGCGAAGAAAGTGATAGACCTCTGTTACGGTTGCGACAGTGGACTTTCCACCCCCTTGTGAAATACGCTGTTCGATCGCGACTGTGGGAGGAAGTCCGGAGATGCGGTCAATATCTGGCTTTTCCATTTGCTCGGCGAATTGACGAGCATAGGGAGACATGGAATCGAGAAAGCGTCTCTGGCCTTCTGCGAAGATAATGTCGAAGGCGAGAGTGGATTTCCCGCTTCCACTGAGTCCAGTGACTACCACAAACGTATCCCTCGGAATAGTGACATCGACGTTTTTCAGATTATGTTCCCGGGCTCCAGCAATTTGAATAGTGTTCTGAGTCCGATTTCTGGAAGAGTTCTTAGGCCAGTTTTTTTCCGTTCCGACTTGTTCCTTGCCGAGGAGAGGGGCGAGGTAGAGGGCGGTTTGGGTCGAAGTTTTCATAACCTCCTCGGGCGTTCCTTTCGCGACAATCCTGCCTCCTTCAGATCCAGCTCCGGGGCCCACATCAATCAGGTAGTCTGCAGATTTGATGACATCGAGGTTATGCTCGATGACGACCAGCGAATGCCCGACATCTACCAGCCGATTGAAAACAATAAGAAGCTTTTGAATGTCGCCGAAGTGCAGGCCAGTAGT
Source organism: Akkermansiaceae bacterium UBA5689 (assembly GCA_002420305.1). GTDB lineage: Bacteria > Verrucomicrobiota > Verrucomicrobiia > Verrucomicrobiales > Akkermansiaceae > Roseibacillus_B. Next base: position 14,783 of record DIHT01000098.1, read on the forward strand.
GGGCTCATCGAGCACCAGCAGCTCGGGGGAAGCCTTGCGACTTGAAAGAGCTTCCACCAGAATAGTGCAAAGCTTCAGGCGTTGCGATTCGCCTCCGGAGAGAGTGTTCAGGGGCTGCCCGAGGCGAAGATACCCGAGGCCCAGATCCTCCAGAGGCCGTAGAATAAGAAGAATACGGGCCTTGGTGGCAGCTTCCTTGGTAGCGGCCCTACGCGGCGTCTCCGCCGCGCCTCGGGCAAAGAAGGTCATGGCCTCGGTGACTGTGAGGGCGAGGACCTCTGCGATAGATTTCCCCTCAAACTGGATCTCAAGAGCGGATTGATTATAACGTGAGCCTTGGCACTCTGGACAGGTAAGATACAGGTCTGAGAGAAACTGCATTTCTACCTTCTCGAAGCCGTTGCCGGAACACCTTTCGCAGCGCCCCGTCCCGGAGTTAAAGGAAAAAAATCCCGGGGTTGTTCCGGCAAGCTTTCCGTCTGGGCTTTCAGCGAAAAGCTGGCGAATGAGATCAAAGGCGCCAAGGTATACAACCGGTGTCGAGCGCGGGGTACGGGAAAGGGGGCTCTGGTCTACGAGCTTTACGCTTGTGAGCTGCTCAGCACCGCTAAGCTGCTGAAGAGGAGCGGGTTCAGAATCGGTATTTATCTGCAGTGCTACCGCCAAGTTCTGGTAAAGGACATCGTGAACCAAGGTGGATTTCCCAGAGCCGGAAACTCCCGTCACACAGGCGAAGACGCCAAGCGGAATATCTACGTGAAGCTTGCTCAGGTTGTGACGGGAGGCACCACGAATGTGAATATAGCCCCCGGGCTTTCGGCGTTCGCGTGGAATGGGAATCGAGTGTTTGCCGAGGAGATAAGGCAGGGTTGAACTTTGGGGACAGGATCGCAGGGAGCCGGGCTGGAACGCACGGCGTCCCGGTAATGCCGCTACAATTTCACCTCCCTGCTCCCCGGCGCCGGGCCCAATGTCCAGAAGGTAGTCCGCAGCACGCATCACGGCCTCCTCGTGCTCCACGACGAGAAGTGTGTTTCCCTTGTCGCGGAGACCATGCATCACGGAAATGAGGGCGCCGACGTCTCTGGGGTGGAGACCGACGGTCGGTTCGTCGAGAACAAAGAGCGTGTTAGTTAGGGAAGCGCCAAGACAGCTGGTCAGGTTGACTCGTTCAATCTCGCCTCCCGAGAGGGTTCGGGTAGCCCGGTCAAGAGTGAGATACCCTAATCCAACCTCGCAGAGGTAGCGTAACCGGTTCGAGATCTCGGAAAGGACAAGCTTGGTAGTCTTATCGATCCCACCGCCTTCTGTCTGAAGCCTTTCGGTAAATTGAGTGATCCATTGATGTAGCTCTGTAACAGGGCTACGCCAGATCTCGGGGAGAGTACGGCCGTCGACCTGGAAACAGAGGGCTTCGGGTTGGAGGCGGGCACCCCTACAACTGCTGCAGGTCGTATAGGACCGGTAGCGACTCAGGAAGACGCGGATGTGCATCTTGTAGGCTCGCCCTTCAAGCCATTCAAAAAAGCCCTTCACGCCATACCACTCCTCATTTTCCCACGCATCCTCAGGGCTGGTTCGCTCACCGTAGAGGACCCAGCTCTGCTCCTCGCTACTCAGGTCAGAGAAGGCGCAGTCGAGATCCAAGCCTCTGCGGGCCCCGTGGAGTTCGAGATCTCGCTGGCACTCCTCCCCTCGTTCTCCCTGGAAGGGTTTTACACAGCCTTGGTGGATGGAGCGGGAATGGTCTGGAATCGCCTTGTTGAGATCAATGCCGATGACACGGCCAAAGCCTCGGCAGTTCGGGCATGCTCCCATCGGATTGTTGAAGCTGAAGAGAGCGGGAGTCGGGGGTCGGGCAGTGAACCCTGTGAGAGGATTACTCCAATTTGTAGTGAAGGATCTCGGCGTGCCTGATTCTCCTCCGTCGCTGATTGCGCAGGTTCCTTTGCCGAGGTCGAGGGCTCGTTCCAGAGCCTCCAGAATCCGATGCTGGTTAACTTTTTTGATGAGGATTCGATCCTGAATCACGTAAAGCTGGGGAGGGAGCAGGGCAAACCCGGCCTCCTCGGGGGTGTCGGTCCGGACGACCTGCCCATTGAGGAATATTCGAAGGTAACCTTGCTGCTGCAGAAACGCGAAGAATGGTTCGAGCTCCGTGTTTTGGGGAACGTCGACAGGAAAGAGGATGAGAGCTTGCTGGTCGCAAAAGTTTTCGAGGCACCAAGAGGCAATGGAATCGCTGGTGTCTGGACGAATTATATCACCTGAGGAGGGATCGACAGCATGTGCACAGCGAGCGTAAAGCAACTTCAGGTAATCGTTGATCTCGGTTATGGTGCCGACTGTCGAGCGTGTTGAGCGGACATTATTTTTTTGCTCGATGGCAATGGCGGGCGGGATCCCATCAATCCGGTCGACCAAGGGCTTATCCATGCGGTCGAAAAACTGTCTGACGTAGGGAGAGAAAGTCTCCACATAGCGCCGCTGGCCTTCCGCGTAGAGCGTCTGGAATGCGAGAGAAGACTTGCCTGAGCCCGAAGGCCCGGTGACTACGGTCAACTGGCCGAGCGGAATATCCAGGTCGAGACCCTTGAGATTGTTCTGACGGGCCCCACGAACGATGATGGTGTCATGCTGCGCTTGTTTGGAGCTGCCGGGCTTGCGGCGGGCCGGAGAAGCGGAGGTGCTTTTCTTGGCAGGGGGCACGGGCCGGACGTTAAGGGCTTGAAGAAGGCAGTCGGGTTACCGACTGGATGGTCCATGACGGGGTATTTACCAGACAGGGGGATCCTACCCCGGGTTCGAGACCGGTCAACTCACTGATCTTACTCGTCGTCGTCGTCGTCGTCACCCAGTCCGTCAGGAACCTCGGGAAATTCCCCATCGAGAATAGCGAGAAAATAGGGCTTGTCCACCGCCGCAGCCTCCTCCCGTCCAAGGTAGGCTGCTCCTTCGCGATCTCCCTGGGCCTGACGCCGCCGAATCTCCTTGTTGATCTGGGAGCAGTAGCGGCTCTTTGCGTCCTCAAAGTCGGTTTCGTAGTCCTCCCAGATGCCTTGCTGCTTGGCCAGGGCCCTTTCGTGTTCTTTCTCTACGGCACGCCCTGCCCACCTTGCCCAGTCAGGCAGGTTGAGCGAAGCAGGGATTTCCCCCTGTTGCTTCATGTTGTCGGTAATTCCATCGATCAGTTTTTCCGCTTCGCGGCTGAAACGGCGGGCCGTGCTAGTTTCGCTTTCCATGTCGGCAGCAAAGTCCTTTATGTTTTTGTCGTGCCGTCTCTTCCAGCGCTCGTGGGACGCCTTTTCGCCATCACGGAATATCTGCCGGTATTTCACAAGCCAGTCCTCGGCCCCAGCTGGGCGATTTGCTTCTCCGGCACCCGGCATGTTCCGGCGGGAAGGCGCTGACCATTCCACGAGGAAGAAGCGCGCTTCAGAGGGTTCTCCAGCTGCATTGAGATAGCCAAATCCTTGATCCTCTCCTTTTCCAAATTGCAGATATTTCTTCGGGCCACTACCCAGATCTGGCTGCTCGGGCGCCCAAGTCACAAAGTTGAACCGTTCACCCGTGACAAAAGTCCATACGGGCGTGGCAGTGCCCTTCTGCCTTCCTCCGATCCAGCACCCTCCCCCCTGATCAAGTAACTCTCGCATGGCCGTATTGATCCAATCCGCTTCTTCCTGACTAGAGGGAACTGCGAGATGTCCTCCAGCCGCCTCTGCGAGGCTATTAGCCTGTTCCCACGACATGGATTCGGGAACGGCAAGAAAGCGGGAGCCATTGATATTTTGGGTGCCGGCTGGGAAAGCTGGCCGCTTGGCTTTGAGCGAGGCCGAGACTCTTTCTAGCTGTCTTGCGATAGATCCTGTGTTGCCCCCCTCTGTCCATTGGAGAATGAAAGGCAGGTTCCGTGAGGCGGGCATGTCATCGAGAGACTGGTCAGGGAGAAGGGCCGCGTAGTCCTCGCCACCATCGTCTGAGGTGGTTTCATCAGGTTGCCCCGCCGCCCACAAATCTTCCGGGGGAGCGCTCCCATCCACCCAATACCACTTCCCTTCCATGCCTGAATCTGAGAGGCCCAGCCAACACGGGCTGGTAAGCTTAAGCTCAGCAACGGCCCATTCGAGATCCTCCTTGCTGCTCAGTGCGGCCAGCTGAGCCCCATGGGCCTCCGCGTAATGAGAGGCGGCCATCCATGGGCGAGCGCTGGTGACCAGAAGGTAGTGAGACGTTCCGCGCTTGACCGTTCCCTTGGGAAGTTCGGATAGATTGCCGGATTTAAGTTTGGCCTGAAGCCTCACCAGCGCCTGCGTGGTGCTTTCAACTGGTTTGGGCTTGGCAGGCTCAGGGGCGGGCTTGTCCTTCTTCTCCGGAATTTCTGCAACGGGGGAAGGCTTGGGCTTGGGCTTGAGCTTAGGCTTGGGCTTCGAGGTAGGAGATTCCTGCTCCGGGGACGTTGCTGCAGTTTTATCGTCTCCGCCCTTCCCGGAGCCAATCAGGATAAATCCGAGGACCCCAAGGACGATGATGGCGGCAAGAATTCCCATGACAGGGACCGATTGAGACTTTGCCTGGGGGACCGCGATGGCAGGAGCTGGGGCGCGCATTCCCACAGGGGGATGGCTTCGCCCGGCCACGGCTGGGGTTGCCGTCTTCGTACGGCGTAGAACCGGCTTCTTCAACTTGTCTCCAAGTTCGTCCAGCTCTTTCGCGACATCTTCTGCCTTGGCGTAGCGTAGTTCCGGGGATGGATGAGTGGCTCTCCTGATGATTCGGTCAAACTCCGGGCTGCACTGGCTCACTGCCGATGGCGGCTGCCAGGGCTCTGAGGGGACTTTGGCAGTGAGTAACTCATAGAGAAGAACTCCTACGGCAAAAACATCCACTCGCTGGTCTACTTCCCCAGGATTGTTTACTACTTCGGGCGCACTATAGCCGGGAGTGCCCCATACGATTTCGTCGGGGTTGTGGCCTTCTCCGACTGGTCGCGCCAAGCCGAAGTCCCCGATCTTGGGAACCGCTTCCGGCCCGAGGAGAATGTTTCCGGGCTTAATGTCACGGTGCAGGATGCCGTGCTGGTGGGCGTGGGCTAGACCATGGGAAATGCCGGCTACGAGGCGAACTGCTTCTTCCTGGTCGATCGCTCTTCCATAGGCGGAATGGTGGAGGGACTTGCCCTCAACCAACTCCATGATGATGTAGAGCATTCCATCAGCATCACCAAAATCATAGACTGCAATCAGGTTGGGGTGGTTGAGGCGGGCCATGGATTTGGCCTCGGCTTCAAAGCTCGACCGGAATTGCGGGTCCGCTCCAAATTGACGGGGAAGGATTTTGATTGCGACCGGACGGTCGAGAGAAACCTGCCGGGCGGCGTAGACAGCACCCATCCCTCCCTGCGCGATAAACGCAGTAATCTCGTAGGCCGGGAAGAGCGGCTGTAGCTCCTCCAAACTGGGAGCCTGAAAATCGAGATCAGGTGACATAGGGTAACAACACCTTATAATGCCCTCCGTTGCAGCTTTACGCAAGCGCCAGAAATG
>DIHT01000098.1:20725-25075 GCA_002420305.1 Akkermansiaceae bacterium UBA5689
TATCCAGGACCCCTGAGCCAAGGTGCTCGAGAAAAGCGCGCCCCGTTGCGCCACAGGCATTGATCTCGTTCAGGATGGCTCGGGCACCGCTGGCGTTTCCTGCCTTGGTGGCGGCTTCCTGCTTGAGCTTAAGGGTCCCGATGTAAGCCTGCCGGATCTGATTCGCCTGAGCCTGCACGGCTTCTTTCAGTGCCTGTTGCGCCTCTATCCTTTTCCTCAAGAGGTCGACTCCGCGAGGAGACAGGGGAAGTTTTATGGCGTCGCGGACGGTTAGTGGAATCACTCCTTCGGCGCTTATATTGGCCTTCAGCTGGTCGATCGTTGGTTTGTAGGCCCGCCCATCAGCGCTCCGCAACCCGCGGAGCCAGAAGTTAAGATCGGATTTAAGGCCCTTCCCATTTTCCAAAAGTGCGGAGCCAAACTTACCCTCCAGAGTTCGGACCTTTTTCTGGAACGTGGTTCGCTGGCTCGCCCAATCGCCGGTTCCGGAGGCCGGAGATACTGGGGCAGTGTTGCCACGGTCCTTGCTCCATTCGATGACGAAGGCTTCTACATTATCTTCTGGATTTTGATCGTCCCATCCCCCGTTTTCACCGGCCAGAAGCTTTACCGCGCTTTCCACCGCGGCTTCTCCATCAGGAGCATCGGGAGCCCATGAGGAAAACGCCCAGGTTTCTCCGGTAATCCAAGTCCATGCGCGCCCATTGTGTCTGCCTCCGATCCAGGCGCCTCCGCCGTCCCCGAGGCTGCGGCTGATCAGGCTCCGGAGATAGGCGTCCTCGGATTTCTCGCTAGGGACCGCAAGGTGTCCGTGGGCGGACTGCGCGACGGCGTTGGATTCATTCCAAGTCCCTGCGTTCTCAATCACGAGATAGCGTCGATTTTCAAAAGACACCACACCCGCTGGGTAGATGGGCTCGGGACTATTCAGGGAAGCCTTCAGGCGAGCAATTTGGGACTGGAGGGTTCCCGGATTAGTGCCGTCATGACGCCATTGGATAAAGAAAGGAAACTTTTCCCCACTCGGCTGCGACCGGATAGATCCGAGATCGCTCAAGGTGGCTGTATTGCCTGTAGAAAGAGAGGGGCTGCGGACAGTCCAAGGAGAGCCGTCAACCCATCCCCATGCCGTCCGCCCGGTGGCCCCTCCCCCGAGCCAGATTGTGGTGTTGGCCGGGATCTTTGAGGAGAGCCACTTTTGCTCGCCTTCGTTGATGCAGACTGCGAGGTGCCCCCCGTATTCCTCGGCATAGGAGGAGGCCCGCTGCCAGCTAAGCTCCTGCTCGATGAGAAAAAAGCGGCTATTCCCACGGGTCAGGGTGTTGGGTGGATATTCGGTGCGGACTTCCCCCGTTGTAAGGGAAGGTTTCAGTCGCTCGAGTGCTTCAAGGGGGGTTTCTGGTTCTGGTTCGGGTGCTACGGGAATGGGCTTTGGCTGAGCGGCTCTCAGGGCCTCCAGCCTTTCGCGGTTTCGTTTCTCCTCGAGGACCCTCTGCCTCTCATCAGCTTTTGCCTGATCCGTGAGGCGTTGCTGCTTGGCCTGCTGCTTGGCGTTTTCTTCCTTCTGCCACTCGTAGGCTCGATACATTCCGAAGATCGCGGCCAGAAGCACAACGATGATGACAAGGTTGCGAAGAAGCGACCAGTTGGTGCCTATATTTACCTGCACCTCAGGCGTAGCCGCAGGAGCGGCCTCTGCAGGAGAGGCCTCGGGAATTGGGGGCCGGGTCTGCGGAACTGTCGCATGAGCTGGAGGTTGTGTCGTCCCGGTGACCGGAGTGGACATTCCAGCTGGTGGCGCTGTTACGATACCCGTGACTTGATTGTCGAGAGCGTCCTGCAGCGTTTTCAGATCCGAGGCCATTGCTTCTCCATTCGCGAAGCGCAGCATGGGAGAGGGGTGAGTTGCCCTCCGGACGATCTTATCAAAACGGGGGTCGACATCTTCAATCTGTGAGGCTGGGATGTAGCGTTTCTCAGGGAGCTTACCTGTCAGGAGCTCGTAGAGAATCACTCCGGTAGAAAACACATCGGACCTGGTGTCCACTGCGCCGGGGTTCTTGATCATCTCGGGAGCAATGTAATCGGGGGTCCCGTAAATGATGCCCTCACCTTCCGTTTCCTCTGTCAACCGAGCGAGTCCGAAGTCTCCTATTTTCGGTCGGTTCTTCGAGTCCAGGAGGATATTAGCGGGCTTGATATCCCGGTGAAGAATGCCCGCTTCATGGGCGTGGGCGAGCCCTTCGCAGATCCCGGCAACAAGGTGGGCAACCTCCTTTTCCGCGATGGCTCTGCCGTGGAAGGATTCATGGAAGGACTTTCCGTCTACGAACTCCATCACGATGTAGAGCATGTGGTCAACCTCTCCAAAGTCGTATACGCTGATAAGATTAGGGTGATTCAGTTTGGCCATGGCCTTGGCCTCGTCCTCGAATCTCCTGCGGAAGCCGTGGTCCTCTCCGAATTCGCGAGGCAGGATTTTGATCGCGACGTTTCTCTCAAGAGATTTCTGGTGGGCCTTGTAGACTGCGCCCATTCCGCCCTTCGCGATGAAGGAGAGGACATCATAGGCCGGGAGAAGCTGTTGAAGCTCCTCGGTGGTGGGGGCCTTGAACTGCGGAGGTGTGGACATGGGGACTCAGGTTATGGAGAAAGCGCTGGGCAAAACCCTTCTCATGAGAAAGATGCGCCCGAATTCTTGAAAAGAAAAGCCATCAGTAACTCCCTTCTGCGGTATGGATGAAGCATTTATATGGCAGGAGATTGGAGAGAAAGGTTTCCGAGAGCTAGTGGCGGCATTCTACCACCGAATCTCCGGGGATGACCTGTTGGGCCCGATGTATCCGCAGCATGATATGGAGGGAGCAGAGGAGCGGCTCTACTTGTTCCTGTGCTTCCGATTCGGAGGCGACACTCGGTATACTGAGCAGCGGGGTCATCCACGTTTGCGTATGAGACACATGTCGTTCCGGATCGGGGAGGCAGAGCGAGATCGATGGGTCGAGCTCATGAGTGCTGCCATGTTGGAGTGTGACATGTCTCCAGAGGCGCGCTCTGTGCTAGAGGCCTTTTTCACTCAGGTAGCAGACTTCATGCGCAACCAAGGCCCCCCCTGAAGCTACAAGTTCTAAGCAAGGCCGTTACTTGATGATGATGGGGGGTGAGGGGCGCTTGTTGTCTTTGGGGGGTGTTTCCCGGCGCCGGGGATCCAGAATTTCCGGGAGATCTTCCGGCTTCCAGTTCTCTCTTCGAGAACTGCGGCCTCTTTCTCCAGTAGGTTGAAAGTTCTGATCCGCCATATCACGCTCACCGAGCTGGATGATCGAGTAGAGGGCTTCCTCAAGCTGAGGCGTAGATGCATACCGATACACCTCACGGTTGTCTTTCTTTCGAACTCCATAGAGCACGAAGCCGATACATTTGTAGCTGCCGTAGGAACTCGCCTCCGAATATGTGTTCTGCTCCTTTTCAAAAACGACGGTGTGCTTTTCCCCCGGTGCGACTTCCAAGTCTTCGGTCTGCACACCGAGAATCCGGTGCTTCTCAGGGTCGTTCACCGATTGACCAATGAGCATATACTTCAGCGACGTGGTATCCAGCCCCTTACTGTTATCATTATTCTGGAAATCGACTTCGAGTTCATAATTCTGCCGGTAATACCTGGTGCTTGTCGAAAAAAAGCTTTTGCGGGATTCCTTGGTCGTCTTGCGCACCATATTGGGGGTAACCCGGAGGGAAGGAATTTGAGAGATCACCCATTTGCGGACATAGGCCTGATCGATCTCACTAAGGCTCGATATCTTAACCGTCGCAGTGCGCTGATTCACCATTCTGAGGGTAACCTCGGTGGCAGAAGCCCGGACGATCTCCGCCTCGAGGGTCTTGCCCTCGGCGTTGGTGAAGGGGCGAGCCTTGATAGAAGTCGATGGCAGAAAAGACATCGCGGCCACCAGAAGAAGAGAAAATTTCATGGGCAGAAGCAATGTATGCGGATTCTCCGGGGGATCTATCAAATTTTGGGTCCTGCGCGGTCATCTTTGGGGGAGCCCTGAGGGGAACTTTAGATACACCTCCGCTCGCCAACGGGCTCTAGAGCACCTAGTTTCTCAGGAAGAAAGTGGATGGACCTTGAGTTTAAAGTCATTGGTATAGCGTATGCCATTTGTGCCGGGATTCTCTTTCTCGGGGTAGTTCCGTATTATGCAGTGAAGCATCTCGGAGGGGAGAATGTGCCCCCCATACCGAAGGGAAGGGTGCCGATCCAGGGATTCGGGTTGCCCGATATTATTGGGGTTTCCTTGTTGTTCGGATTTTACGCCGGTCTCTTTCAACTCTCGAGGTTTGAGGCGG
>DIHT01000063.1 GCA_002420305.1 Akkermansiaceae bacterium UBA5689
CAGGAAGCCCACACAACTCCAGAAGAGTCGGGTAGACCACCGACAGATCTACGGGGCGCGAGCAACGCACCCCTTTACCCGTCACACCTGGCGCAACCACGATGAAGGGAACATGATTGCTCTTTTCCCAGAGGGCAAACTTCTCAATATGATCCTTCTCTCCGAGATGGAATCCATGATCAGACCATAATACCACGATGGTGCGGTCACGTCGTGGACTGGCATCAAGGGCATCAAGCACCCGCCCAAGTTGCGCATCTGCAAAGGAGCAGCAAGCCGCATAGGCTTGGATGAAGTCTCTGTAAGAGCCCGGCAGTCGACGATCGAGTCGCGTCATCCCATTCCAGAACCACTTCGTCCTTCCTATGAGAGACTGCGCTCCATCGGGAAGATCATTCCAATCGTCGACGCGACGCGGTGGAAGGCCAATCTTTCCGGCATCCCTGAAATACTCCCTTGGAGCAAAGAACGGCGAATGCGGCTTAAAGATCCCACAGGCCAGAAAGAGAGGCTTATCCCTGACTGGAGACCGCAGGGCCTCGATGCAATAATTCGCAGTCCGAAAATCAATCGTCTCTTTCTCGTCCGGAGGCCATACCCCCCAGTCCGTATTCCGGGAACCATATTCCGGACTCTGATTGAGCTTCTTAGGCGGCATGTTCTGGGGTGCCATCATCTGGAAATCGTCAAAGGAGTCTTCATCGTGAAAACCCTTCGCCTTGTGATGGAAGATTTTACCCGCTCCCCGGACCGAATATCCTGCCGCCCGGAACTGCTGCATGATGGTCCGCCGTTCAGGCAGCGCCTTACGCCAATCGCTGTTATTGGCGTAGACCCCGGAGGTTGAAGGGCGCAATCCGGTCAGAAGCGCACTCCGCGATGGATTGCAGGCCGGAGAAATGCAGTAGGCGCGGGTAAAGAGCATACCTCGCCCGGCCAAGCGTTCAAGATTGGGCGTCTTGATCGGCGCCTCCGGATCCAATAACGATATCCAGTCGTTCATGTCATCAATCGCAACAAAGAGAACGTCCGGCCTGGGCTTCGCCTCCCCCGTTATGACAAAAGCCCCCGCGAGGCAGACCACTACCATTCGCACGGCGTCCCGTCCCAGGCATTTCCAAAAGACATCCCCACACCTGATACGCTGATGCTCGGTCATTTCCCGGTATATTGCGGATTAGACTCCATCGCCTGTGCTCCTACTTCTTTCTTCCACTTCTGCAACCGGGTGTTCATCTCGCTGACAAGATTCGGATAATCAGCAGCCCTGTTTACCTTTTCTCCTGGATCTTTTTCAAGATCATACAATTCGAATTCCGACCGCTCGAGAAACTCGATCAATTTCCACTTCCCATGTCTCACGATAGACACCGGAGCACTCTGGGGGTGTCTGTTGTAATGCGGGTAGTGCCAGAAAAGCGCATCCCGCCTTACCTTTCCGGAACCCTTGATCACCGGAGCAAGACTCACTCCGTCGACGTGTTGGTATGGACGGGAAGACAACCCCATCATTTCCAGAACAGTCGGATAGATATCATTCGAAATGGTGGGCACAGAAGAAGTTTGCTCTCTTCCCTTCACCCCAGCCCCCGCCACGATCAGAGGCACCCTGATGCCACCTTCATAGTGCGAACCCTTGTTCGCCCGGAGCGGGTCATGCCTCGTGGCACCGGCGAACCCCCCGTTGTCGGAAGTAAAAATCACCAGCGTATTGTCTGTCATCTTCAACTCTTCCAGCTTTTTCACTACCCGCCCCACACTCTCATCCACGCTTGCCACCATGGCGGCATAGACCGGGCTGCCCTGGCGTTGATCCCTGCGAATGCTGCTAAAGCGGGAAATCAACTCCTTCTTCCCCTGCAAGGGGGTGTGAACAGCATAGTAGGGCAGGTAGAGGAAGAATGGCTGCCCCCTGCTCTCTTCGATCAACTTGAGGGCCTCGGAGGTCAGTCGATCGGTAAGGTATTCCCCCTTCTTCCCATCCGGCAGGGTAATTTTCTGCACCCGTTGCTCCGTGGTCGGAATCTTCCAACTCCCCTTGTAGGGGTAGAAGTAATGGCCGGGTGCTCCATGCTCACTGCCTCCCACATTGACATCAAACCCGTGGTGAGAGGGCAACGAGAAGGGAGGCCCTCCCAGATGCCATTTACCCACGTGCAGGGTCCGGTAACCAGCCTCACGAAGAGCTTCCGCAAGAGTCACTTCTTCCAGCGGCAGACTGCGCAGGAAACGCCCCTCCCGCATTCGGTGACCGGTCGCACTCCAACGCCCCGCAGGCAACCACTGGGTCATCAGGTTCCGGGCCGGATACTTTCCGGTCAGGATACTCGCACGCGTGGGCGTGCACACGGCACAAGCGGCATAAGCATTGGTGAAACGAATTCCGCTCGCTGCCAAGCGGTCAATATTAGGTGTCTTGTAGTAGTGACTACCCTGACATCCCAGATCCATCCACCCAAGATCATCCACCAGAAAAAGGACCACATTAGAGCGCTCCGCCAACCCCTCGCTCCATTGAGCCAGCAGACAGAGGATCACAGGAAGAGCAGAGCGGGACATCACGAACTAGCCTGCATGGTTACAGCTCTCTTGCCATCCCAAATCGGACTCTCTCCTCATCTACCATTCATCTAGGAGTCTCGCACAATACCACTGCATCCGTGGGAGGTGAAACGGCCCCTTGAAATGATTCCCCTTTGTGGTGTTTGAAATTCTCCCATTACGATCGGCATAACCGAACCACTCCCCATGCTCCTCATCGGCAAAGGTCCGGTAGGAGTAGTCATGGACAAGGCGGTGCCATTCCGCGTAACGATCTTCCCCGGTCATCCGGTAGGCTAGCAGGGTCGCTATGATGGCCTCGCAGTGCGGCCACCAGAACTTCATGTCATGCCAGTATTCCTGGACCGGCTTGCCATGCAGATCAACAAAATGAAACAGCCCACCGTGTTCCTCATCCCATCCCCTCTTCCACATATAATCGAGCATCCGGCACCCGAGCGCGGTAAGCTCTTCGTCTCCTCCCCGCCGCTTCGCCTCGTACAGAATGAACCATGCCGCCTCGATGGCGTGTCCGGGATTCAGCGTCCGTCCATCCAGATGATCGTTCAATGAACCGTCCGGC
>DIHT01000072.1:0-1211 GCA_002420305.1 Akkermansiaceae bacterium UBA5689
CTGAGGGTCGAGGGAGAAGAAATTAGCGGCGTGCTTCAGTTTCGCAATGTGATTACCGGTTATCGGGAGGGCGAGGTCGTTAGGCTCAGGCTGATCCAGAGGGGAGAGCAGGTGGAGAAGAGAGTGACCTTGGGGAAACGTCCCCCCCTGCCCATGGTGGTCATCCCGCCTGAGGCGATTGAGCAAAGAGGGCTCCAAGCTTTTCCCAACGCTCGGATAGCTGACCCACGGTTTCAACGCTTCGGTCTGGGAGAGGACGGCCAGCGTTTCAAGATGCGAGACAACGATGGGACAGTTGAAGTTGTCGGTGCCCCAGAAGCGCGCGAGGCCACAGTGTGGGACATGTCTAACAAGGTCGCCTTCGAAGGTCCATGGGTGACCCCACAGGACAAGGCTGTTCCCTCCGCAAAAACCCGGCAGCGAATCGAAAGGGTCGAAAAAACATTTGCGCTTAGATTGCGGGGTCCCAAGGCCTTTTTGCCGCCGCGGCGCCCTGATCCCGCACCTCGTGTTCCGGCAATTCCCCCGAAGCTGAAAAATGCACCCAAGTCGGAGCTCCCTGAGCCGGAACGAGGCAAATGAGTTCGATCATAGTAGGTATTCAACGGAGTTTCACAAAGGTAAGAATCTCTGGGTTCTGAAGGCATTTTCTCATCAGGGCGCCCTGATAAAGTGCAAGGTTGGCAAGCGCATCGGCATTGGATAGACCATCGGCGAGTTTCACCTGACCAACCGGAATTTCATGCGTTATGCCATTTTCTCGGACGTCCATGCCAACTGGCAGGCGTGGGAGGCGGTACTTGCAGATATCGCGCAGCAGGGCGTGGATACTCTGGTCTGCCTCGGTGATGTAGTTGGTTACGGGCCGAAGCCTCTTGAGGTGCTCGCTGGGGTCAGGGCTGTAACCGCTAATTTTGTTCTGGGGAATCACGATGCGGCAGCCTGTGGTCGACTCGATCCCTCGATCTTTAATGATCGCGCGCGGGTTGTTATCGAATGGACAAGGGAGCAGCTCGATAATGACGCCCTACAATTTCTTGGGCAGGTGCCCCTTCAGATGAATGGCCCGGATGTCTACTTCGTTCATGCCGAGGTAGTACGGCCCGGGGAGTTCGGCTACGTGGAGGGGGTTTCATCCGCGAAGGCCAATCTGGAGGCAATGGTCGAGTCCCTCGGGTTCATTGGTCACACCCATCTGCCGCTTGCGTATT
>DIHT01000072.1:1589-16299 GCA_002420305.1 Akkermansiaceae bacterium UBA5689
CGAGGACAGCGCTATCTTGTCAACGTGGGGTCTGTTGGTGAACCCCGGACCACAGACGTTAGAGCCAGCTATGTCATCTATGATGACGCAACCCAAACAGTTTTCTTCCGCAGGGTAGCTTTTGATGTAGAAGCCTACAAGAGGGACCTCCAGCAGGCTGGCCTGGAGATTCTCCCATACTTTGTGCAGGTCGTTGATGCTGGGAAGGTGGCAGATGCTCCCCGTCCTGCTGCAGCGCCACAGCTTGCCCTCGCGCATCTCCCGAAGGTTGGGGAGGTCGTGGCTGGAGGCCAGGGACACTTAGTGATGGGAATGCCTGGAACGGGAGGGCGTCCGGCGACAGGTATAGGGGGATCGGTTTCGCAGCCCAAGTCCAGCCTCCCTTGGGTTCTGAGCATTGCTGCCCTTGTCACCATTTTGATAGCGATCATCGCTATCGGCATGATGCAGGGCGAAGAGGGTGATGCAGGAGTCGACGGAGAGACAATACCCCAGAGTCCTGAAAAAATTCTGACGAATACGGCTCCCACGAAAGAGGTTGAGCGAGTAGATACGGTGCAGGGTCCGATTAGGGATTTGATTGTTCAACGATTCGGGAAAAATTTTCGCAGTCTTGCAGAGCTTCGGGCAGAGGCTGGTGAATTGAATTCAGGCAAGCCAATACCAGAGGGCATGCTGGATCTCGGAGCTGCAGGTAACGAGCCTTCTGGACTGGTGTGGGAGGGCTACTTGCGTGTTGCAGAGAGAGGATTCTATAAGTTCTCTCTTGAGGCTTCGTCTGGTGCGGCTCTCCTTATCTACGGGGAAGAGCAGGTCTCCTCGATTTCAGGATCGCAAGAATCAGCCCGAGTTCTCTGTAGAAAGGGCCATGCACCATTCCGTGTAGAATATTTTCAGCAGGGTGGGGAGCAGAGCCCAGGGCTTAGTCTGAATTGGTCTGGTCCCGGGCTAGGCGGCACGCTTTCTCTGGTGCGCGAGGCAGGCAGTAGTGGGGCGGCGATTGCAGGGAGCCCCTCGCCGAGGGATTCCGAGTCTACCCCGACGGATCCGACAGCGCCCAGCAGCACTACTGAAGACCAGCTGGATCGAACGGCTCCGGAAAGTATGAGCGAGGGCCTGGCCGCCTATTGGCCTCTCGATCGCCGGGCCTCCACAGCCGTATCGCGTTTTACGGTGACGGAGCGGGGAGTCGAGGAGAAGCTCATCATGAAAGGTCAGCCCCTGCGTTACCTTCGGCCGGCTGCTGACCCTGGAGCGCTGAAGTGGGAGAGGCCTGGGTTTGACGACTCAAACGGCTGGCTTGATGGGAGCAATGGCATTGGCTATGAGGATGTTCCGGGAGCGTTCAAAGAGCTCCTTGAGACTCGGATTGAAACAGGAAAGGGGAAGCACCCACATAGTCTCTACCTGCGAATTCCGTTCGAGGTAAAGGACCCCAAGGTCTACGAACAACTTGCGCTTTATATTTATTACGACGATGGATTTAAGGCCTACTTGAACGGTTCGGAACTGGGCAGCAGGAATGCGCCCTTCCCTTTCCTATGGAACTCAGGGTCCGCCAAGAAGAGGGACGATAGTGACGCGGTCAAAGCAGAGGCAATCAGGCTCAGTGTGCGACGGGTCAGCCAACTGGTGAAGGGGACTAATGTTTTGGCAATTCATGCTCTTAATGACGGGGAGAAGAGTAAGCCCAATGCAACAAATACCGGTTGTGCGAGCACCGATATGCTCATTCTTGCTCAGCTCGTGGGCTTACGCAAAGACGATGAATTCCCCGAGGAGTCGGTTAGAAGGGAGCCAAGCAAACATGAGTTACCGATTGAAGACGCCATGATCAAGGGAGAGGTGAAGGAGGTAGACGAGGGCAGATTCGGGGAGGCCTATGACTTTGGTGGAGGCAGCTTGGATATCGGAAGCAAGAATGAGTTCGCGATTGCGAACCAATCCTTTACTGCGAGTCTTTGGTTCACTAGGAATCCCGGGTCCACCGACGGCCATGCAAGGCGGTTGATCTCTGCGGGTGCCGGTTCGGATCAGAAGGCGGGTTGGGCGCTTTGGCTTCAGAAGGATGGCACGGGGCTGACCTTTCGCGTTAGTGATGGCGATTCTGGCTCGGATATTACGGCCAAATACGAAAGCCTCGTGAACGGAGAGTGGCATCACGTGGCGGTTGTTGTTGAACGAGATAGCAGCAGGATTCAGGTGTTTATCGACGGAGCTTTGGCAGCGGAGAAGGTTGCTGCGGCCCTGCTTGACGGGAAGACCATCGGAGCTTCCTCGGGGCTTTGCATCGGGCGTAACTCTGATGATCAACAGCATCATTCTGGCAAGATTGATGACGTTGCGCTTTGGCGTCGGGCCCTGTTGCCGGAGGAAATCGAAAGGATTTTCCAATCGGAGCAATCGGCCGGAGGACTCTTTGAATTGGATCCGCTGGATTAAAATACGGGTTAAGTCCCGAGCAGCTTTATCGGCTGCGGTAGGCCCAGAGATGGCCAGTTCCGCGGATATAAAGCGTATCATGGTCCAGAGCCGGGGAAACGGATGCGGACTCAGGCAGCTGAAAACGATGTGCCATCTCGAACTTGCTGCCAGCTTTCACCACGGAGAGAGTTCCCTGATCGGAGAGCAGGTAGAGATGTCCATTAGCCGCAACCGGAGATGCACTATATTGTCCTGTTCCTCCAAGACGTCCTCGGTAGCTAAGTTTACCTGTCTCTGGGTCTACCGCAGCAAGTGTTCCCCCATTTCGAACCATGTAGATCCGGTCACGATAGAAAAGGGGAGAGGGAATCTCTGGCACACTGCGGTTGAGTTCCCATGCGATATGTTCTTTCCCGAGCTCGCCCCGTCCTCCCGGGGTAATAGCCATGAGAATCGGCCTTCCCGGCCGGTTCGTGATATGGGCAGACAACTCCTGCTCCGTCCACAGGTTATCGCGGTTCTTGTCGGCCCACCCGAAAATTCCCTGTTGACGCTCGCGTCGGCGTGCCGGGTCAGAGGGCAGAGGAATACCCCATCCTGGGTGTCCCAGAGGCAGCTCAGGTCGCAGAGGCCACGTAAAGTTTTCGGTAATCTCGTCCCTGCCAACTTTGCCATCCCTATTCTTGTCGAATTTTAACATGGAGTCCCAGAAGGGCTTGGGGTCGATCTCGGCGTCGGATACCCCACCAAGTTGCGCAGAAGAAATATAGATACTGTCTCTGCCCTGGACCGGAATGGCGATGGTCTCGCGTGAGAAGCCTTTTGCGAACCATTTTTCCTGACCGGTCAGGGGGTTGTAGCCAACTACTCGTCCATGCCCAAGGACCACAAGCTCGTCATCATCGTTATGTCTCCAGATTGTCGGAGTCGACCAGCCACTTCGCAGGAAAGGCCGTGCGGTTTCCCATATCAGTTTCCCGTCAGCCCGGCTGAATGCGAGGACTCGGGAACGGCTTACTCTACTGTTCTCGAGATTAGCATCATCATCTGTAACAAGAATGAGAAGGTCTTTGTAGGCAATCGGAGATGTAGATGCTCCATAAAGGCTTTTTGAGGGCTGCAGGGGTCTCTTCCAGACCTCCGTCCCGTCGTGTTGGTAGGCAAGAAGGCCATATGATCCGAAATAGACGTAGACTTTTTCTTTGTCGACAAGGGCAGAGGGAGAGGCGGGAGTGTTTGCCTTATGAACCTTTTGGAGAGGTTTTTCTGGCGCTACACGCCGCCAGAGTTCCTGGCCGTTTCTGCGATCGAGGGCGATGGTGAGGAGTCGTCCTTCATCGAAAGCGGTAAGAAAAATACGGTCTCCGGCAATGACAGGGGACGAGAGCCCTGCGGGCAGGGCTGCTTTCCAGGCCAAGTCGCCAGGCTGAATCATGACCGGGGGTTTGGACTCCTCCATGACTCCGGAGCCGTTTGGGCCCCGGAACTGATTCCAAGTCTTCTTCGTGGCCTCACCAGCGTATCCCAGTGAAGTCATGAGGATGCCGGTCAGGATCAAAACTCTAGTCACCTTGGGATCTTCCCTGTGCCCCGGCAAGGAACCAAGGAGATTTTCGCCGCTCTCTCAGGAGACAGGTCTCCGTCCTCCCGTCGCAATGCGTGGAATTCTGCTTTTGAGGCAGAATAAGGAAGAGGCCCTGTTCGTATGGGATTAAGGCTTTCTACGCGAAGGTTCTACGATTCCAGCGATATTGGCTCCTTATGGCTGTCACGCTACTGGGGAAAAATCTGGCTAGAATACCGAAGGTTTTTACGGCGTTGCAAGTTTAGGCGTGGAAAGGCCGTTTGAACTTATCCAGACTACCGCCATGGCCTCGAGAAACATTAAATTTATGGTGAGCGGATTTTTCCTCCTCTGCGCCAACTATTGCCCTGCGGTCCCGTGGGCACAGTGGGGGGGGAGCCCAGACAAGAATATGGTTTCCCCTGAGCTGGATTTGCCACTGGAGATTTCTGGAGGTGAGGAGAGCGAGGAACGGGAAGGAGAGATTAACCTTGCGAGTGCCAAGGGGTGCAAATGGGTCGTTGCTCTTGGTTCAGAGTCATATGGAACGCCAACTGTGGGCAGTGGAGTGGTTCTGGTGGGAACGAATAACGAAAAGCCAAGAAACCCATCCATTGCAGGGGACCGTGGAGTAGTGATGGCTTTCCGGGAAAAGGACGGGGAGTTTCTCTGGCAGTTGACCGCACCTAAGCTTCCGGGCGGGGATGAGGTAGACTGGGAATACCTTGGGATCTGCTCGTCCACGCTGATTGAAGGAGAGCGGGGGTATGTCATGACGAATCGGGGAGAGGTCGCTTGTCTCGACCTGAAGGGGCTGGCCAATGGGAATCAGGGGATTCAGAGCGAGGGCCAATATATGGCGGGGCCGGGTAAGAAGGGAGCTGATGTGGGGCCTACGGATGCCGATATTTTATGGACCTATGACATGATCAAGGAGCTTGGAGTTGTTCCACATAATATCACGAGTAGCTCCGCTGCCTTGGTGGAGGGAAAGATTGTGGCGACAACTTCGAATGGAATCAATGAAGAGCATGATCATATCCCTTCCCCGAAGGCGCCTGCCTTGATCACGTTGAATGCAATGACTGGAAAGCTCGAGGGCATTGAGCAGGCTGGGATCTCGGCGGCAACAATGCATTGCAACTGGTCTTCACCCTGCATTGGGGAACGGCGTGGTCGCCCTGCGATATTCTTCGGGGGCGGAGATGGCTTCCTACATGCATTTGATCCTGCAGGAGAGAAGTCAGATGAAGGCAGCCCTGTTCTGCAGGAGGATTGGCGGGTAGATGCCAATCCTCCGGAATATCGGGTTGATGAGGACGGTAAGCCCCGGGACTATCCGTCATACCGGGGGCCGAGTGAAATTGTGGGAACCCCGGTTTATCATAAGGGAAAGGTGTTCGTGACGGTAGGGCAGGACCCGGAAAATGGAGATGGAGTGGGGATGCTCAGTTGCGTAGATGCAGAAACCGGAAAGCCGGATTGGACCTACAAGAAGATTAACCGCTCTCTCTCAACTCCCTCCGTGAAAGATGGCCTCGTTTACATTGCGGATTTCACTGGTCAGATTCATTGTGTTGACGCCGGCTCTGGTAAGGCGCTTTGGGTTCACGATACGCTGAGCCGAATCTGGGGTTCCACTCTGGTTGCAGACGGCCGGATCTATATTGGGACAGAAGATGGAGAAGTGATTATCCTGAAAGAGGGACGCAATCTTGAAGAGGTGGGTACGGCTGAGTTCTCAGGCCCTATTTATTCCAGTTTGGTGGCGGCCAATGGGACCTTATATGTCCAGACCCAGAACCATCTTTACGCTTTCGGGAAATAATACCGGACCTGCTCACTGGTTGCGCAGGCCATAGAGGGCCTTTTTGGTTCTCACGATGAGCATATCCCCGGAAACTGCGGGAGACCCCATACATCCAGCTTCCAGTTCGTTCGTTGAGATGACCTTGAAATTACGCTCAGCGGCAAGAACGGTGCCCTTCCCGTTTTCGTCGAACAGGTAGATCATCCCGCCGGCCATGATGGGAGAGGCCGAGAAGTTTCCCCCAATCCGCTTCTTCCATATTTCGGCACCCGTTCGGGCATTGAGGCAAGCAGCGACCCCCCCATCATCGACCATGAAAAGAAGGTCGCCCCTGATAAGGATGGATGGCTTTTTCGGGGCCGCCTTCGTATATCGCCAAGCCACGTGACTCTCGGTAACGTGACCCTCTCCATCTGGACGAACGGCGAGGAGAATGCCCTTACTGAAGCCCATTGTGGTGTAGACCATCCCAAGGCCTGTGACTGGTCTGCAGGAGGTGGAATGAGTACCAATCGTCTCCACCCGCCAGAGCTCCTTTCCCGTAGTTGGATTGTATCCATACAGGGCCATTGCTCCTGCACTGACGAGGACGGACTTCCCGTCGGGGGTTCTGACCATTATCGGAGTGCCATAGGCCTTGCGCATGTCGCCGTCTCTCTTCGGTTTTCCACTGGCGTCGAGATCGCGGTAATCGACGCTCCGAGGCGTTTTCCATAGGGTCTTCCCCGTCAGCTTATCGAGTGCCACAACGAATTGATGATCAGCACCGTCGAAGTTGAGGATAAGAGAATCACCATGGAGGATTGGAGAGGAGCCAGCGCCCCGGAAATGATCGCAGGTAAAGTCAGTACGTTGCCAGACAACCTCACCATCGGAAGCCCTGAGGCACGCTGTGTAGGGAGAGCCGAAAGTCAGGTATACCAATCCATCTTCAAGCACTGGAGTAGGCGAGGCATAAGAGTTAAAGGCATGACAGAACTGCGGTTTTTCCACCGTCCAAAGCAGCTTATCATAGAGAACCTTGCCATTGGATTTGTCGAGACAGAGGACCGAGAGGTTGGTGCCCTCGGGATTCGCATTTGTTACCCAGACTCGGTCACCCCAGACCACGGGAGAAGACCAGGCCTTGCCCTGCAAAGGGGTTTTCCAGGCGACATTCCGCTCCTCATTCCATACCGTGGGTAATCCAGTATTTTCGGCTCGCCCATCTTCGCCGGGACCTCGGAACTGGTTCCAGTTCTCAGTCGCGTTGGAGAGGATGCAGAGAGCCGCGAGATGGAGAAGGGTGAGACATGCCTGACGGAAAACCATGGTGAGATCCTCCTCTCCACCTCACTTCTGGTCAAAGGAGAAATACGGCCCTCCTCCTCACTCTCATGGAGTAGTTCGACCCAGTGGGGAAGAAAGCGTTTTCCCCTGTCGGTAGAGTTTCAGGCGTTCCTGTTGCTCCCTCTGCTTGCCTGGACGCTGGCCGGCCTCCAGGAGTGCGATGACTTTCAAGGTTGTCTGAATTGCTGCTGGAAACTGATTCGCAGCGGCGTGAGCAGCCGCGAGAGTAGAGAGAAGAGCTGGGTCATCGGTAGCGCCCGGAGCCTGCATCATGAATTTTGCGTAACGGAGGGATTCC
This sequence comes from Akkermansiaceae bacterium UBA5689, assembly GCA_002420305.1. Taxonomy (GTDB): domain Bacteria; phylum Verrucomicrobiota; class Verrucomicrobiia; order Verrucomicrobiales; family Akkermansiaceae; genus Roseibacillus_B. The sequence goes on from DIHT01000072.1 coordinate 9,015, forward strand.
GCTCCATTTCTTACAGAGGATTTGCTCGCGGTGGCCAAGAGCCACGAAATTCTGTTCAGGGCCGGAATCTGCCTTGGTGTGTAGTTCAGGCTTGTGAGAAAAGAGGACAGAGCTTCCGCTTCTTTATCTTCCCGAAGAAAAATTTCGCCAAACTGGAAGTGTACGGCTCCGAGTTGCATGTTCCGTTTTTGTTCTGCCGGAATACCGGGGTTTCCGGGAGGGGCTTCGTGCTTGTCCAGAAAGCTGAGCAGGGAGGCACGGGCCTCTTCGAGATAGGCTCCTTCCATGGAGGCTCTCGAAAGTGCTACGGGATCCGCAGGAAAATATTTTTTGGCCCATACTCCCTCGAAGGGAACGGCAGCCTCAAGCGCGGACTGAGGGTTCCTTCCAAGCTTCTCAAGGTCCGACATGATGCGTGATACCTCTACCGGACCTTTATAGATCGCGCTGAGCCATCCTCCCCGGTCGATCAGAAAACTTACTGGTACCGGCATCTGATGATGACGGTAGACAGTCGCTAGAATCGATTGCTGAAGAAGCGAGAGGAGTCGTTCATCCGCCATCCCTCCAACACCTCGAAAACCAAATTTCTCCAGAGCTCGTGCGGCATCCCTCGGAGTAATCTGTTCATCTGGATTGAGGTGGTCGACGTTCAGGGCGATAACCCTGATACCTTTGGATTCGAGCAAGCTACGAGAGCTCTCAAATGCCTCCAGTTCGGAAGCGCAAGGTGTGCACCAACTCGCCCAGAGATTGATGAGAACCGCCGTGCTTGCAGTCAGTCGAGTAATGCTTTGTGCCTTGCCCGAGAAATCCTGGTAGCTGAGCTCGGGAATCTTGAGAGGTTGCGAGAGCCGGATGCGAGCGACCTCCGTCGCTTCGGGGAGGCTGATTGGCTTAGCGGGAAGACTTATGGACTCTCTCTTGCCTGCCTCTATCGCTTGCCCACGCCCCTGCGTCAGGATCCAGCGTTTCCCTTCCTCGATCTCTTTAAATTCTTCTTCCGCCCCGCCCGCCCAGCGGACCTTTGCCGCCACAAGACGCTTGTCCGCGGCTCCAAGGCCAAAGTGAATCCACTTACTCGATTGGCTCATCAGGCCATTACCAGCGTGGAGGGTCTTTACCCGGCGCTGGGTAGCGTCAGAGAATATGAGTTCGACCTGCGACCCAATGGCATCTCGGGAACATTTGCTCGCCGGGTTGCCCGTCAGTCTGAAGGAAATCCAGCGGGAGCTCTCCGGAGGAATCTTGTTCTGAAGGAACTGTAGACGAGGAGCGGAGCGGTTGGAGAACCAGAGATCCAGGTCTCCATCGTGGTCCCAATCCGTAAGTGCAAGGCCTCTTCCATCCGAGGGCATTCCAAACCCACTGAGCGTTGAGATGTCGGCGAAGTCACCCTGCCCGGTGTTCAGGAAGGCACAATGCCGCTCCCTCCCGCTGAAGGAGGAGCCATCCCGAATGCGTTGGGCGAGATCGCTGAAAGCTCGAAGGTAGCCCTTGGTTCCCTCGTCTGGACTACTTGTCTCGGGGGCTTGCGACACGACCTGCCGCCAGTAGAAACTTCACAAGTCATCCGGATCTCTCTGAGTGATGAATCCGTTGGTTACGAGGAGGTCCTCCCATCCATTGTTATCGAGGTCAGCGAAGAGGGAACTCCATGCCCATCGGCCCATGGTGGTGCCGGAGGAAACGCTGACATCCTTGAAGCGCCCCTGGCCAAGGTTCTGGAAAAGTGAATTTCCTCTTGCGTGGCGCTGATAGAGCGCTCGCGTTTCGGCTTTGCCCCCACTCTTGAATTTCTCCTGAAAAGCAATGCGGTTGCCGGCCGAGGAGAACATGTTTCCAACGTAAAGGTCGGCAAGTCCGTTGTTGTCAAAATCACCCCAGCATGCAGACATGCCGGCTGCGACATCCCGCACCCCGGCCTCGGTAGCTACATCGGTGAAAGTGGGTTTGCCAGATTCCCGGAGGGCATTGCGGTAGAGGTTATTTCCGCCAAAATCATTGGCGACGTAGAGGTCCATATCCCCGTCCTGGTCGTAGTCTTCCCAGCTGGCGGAATACGAGAACTTGCTGTTGCCGGGATGCAGACCCACTTCCTTGGTCACATTGCGGAAGCGCAGGCTTCCTTCGTTCCTCAGTAGTTCGTTGCGGCCTCCATTGGTAGCATCATGGTAGGGTAGTGGCCTTGCCACAAAGGAGTGGCGGTTTGCTCCAGCTCGTTGCACGTAGCAGCTGGCAAAGAGGTCGAGATCTCCATCTTCGTCATAATCCGCCGCCGCCAGAGAATATGGAACTGCGGAAGGGAAGCTTTTTGCGGTTACCGGAGAAAAAGTTCCCGTTCCATCATTTTCAAGGATGAGAATCCCTGAAGCCATTGCGATGGCTGTATCCTGATCCCCGTCATTATCCAAGTCGGCGAACAGTGATCCAAAGCTGTGATCGAGAAGTCCAACTCCAGATTCCCGGGATCGATCAAGAACTGTGCCATCCTGCTGCTGAACGAACAGTCTGTTGGGGAGGCCGCCGCCGTCGCAAAGGTAGATGTCATCAAGTCCGTCATTATTGATGTCGGCGGCAGCGAGTCCGTGCCAGCCCCCAATTTCGATGCCAAGAAGAGTCTCAATCCGGCCTACCCAGTGATCCATTCCATGGACGACCTGAGCCTTCTCCTCAAAGGAAGCAAGCACTGCGCCTGTGGAATCTGCCAAACTTCCTCCACTACCCCGAAGGCACTCCTCATGGCTGGTGACTTTTAAATCCAGAAGGGCAGGAGGATCATCCTTGGTCCACTGGGCGGTCCATCTGGCATTTATCTGCAGCCTTGCATCGGCAATCTGAACATTGAGTGCAGTGGTTGCTGTTTCTCCAGAGAGGTCGACTTTGACGACTTTAATTTCGGCCATTGCCGCCTTATCGCTGCTGAACTTACCGCGGAGATCTTGGAGAGCCACAGAAAGATCCATTGGCTCGCCCTCGGTATTGCTAGCCCGTTGGACATGAAAGGCTCCGCCAGCAGGAAGAGAGTTCATGAGGAATCCGCTCAGGGGGTGGCACGTTCCCGCTGGGGGAGTTGTAATCTTGGCACGGAGAAAGTCCTTGATTTCTTTCAGCTGGAGCCCGGTCGCGGAGGCAAAAACCTCGGTCTCCCACTCCGAGAGCGTTGGGTCAGGATCTGAATTAATTGGTTCCGGCGCTGACCGGGATCCGTTCCAAGCAGGGTCGGGACGTGGCGGCTCTTCTTTCTTCTGTTGACAGGCCGAGGACAGCATTGTCAGGAAGAGCAGACTGGCCAAGCGAGAGGAAGAAAGCATTGGTGAAGAGAACTTTCCAGCAAGGAGAACCTTCCGTCAACTATCTGCCGAATCTAATCCAATGAGGTTTAGGAGATTCCGCCAAAATATGGAGGGATATGGGAGGAAAGCGGACCGGACTACTGTCTGATCGCAATCCTTACGCGAGTGTATCGGGTCGAGTTCCCGGAAGCAGGAATCTGGTCCCGGATGGTAACAGTTTCCGTTCCATCACCATTATCTCGAGGTTCACCAACAGTTTCTTCTGAGGGGTTCCAGCTTATCAGATCGTTTGAGAATTGAACCTCGTAGGAGAGATCAAGAGCGTCCTTCTGCCTTCGAAAGGAGAGGGCCAGATAGTCCGCGCCATCGTGCTCTACCAATGAGGCGCGGTAATTATTGCCGGCATCACTGGTGGTCGGGTTGCGACCAAATCCATACTCCATCACAGTATTCAGGGTATCTGCATCAAGATCCACCGACTCTCCAGAGATCGCGGGGTCAGAAACGGACTCCTCGGAAAAATTCTGGTACTTCCACGAGGAGAAAGTAACGGCAAAAGTTGAAGAGGAAATGCCGGGATCTCCTCCCTGCTCAAGGCTGACACCCCAATTGGCGGGGCGATCGAAGTCAGTGATTGGAGTGGTGGCTGGATTGCGCGCGACGAGCGAATGCCCTGCGTCGTCGGTGGCATCATACCATGCATCGTTGTAGCTGAATTCGAGGATGTTCTCGCCCTCCGCATCCAGAATCTGGAGCTGCTCCCCATCATTACTGAGTTTGCCTGTGTATTCCCCGGCGACATTATCTGTCCGTTGATATCGTAAATTAAAGGCGGTCAGGTTTGCTACCACCAGAATATGCTGGCCCGCTGCGAGGATGGTCTGCGGTGGAAAGGACAGTGAGATTCCCTCCACGAAACTGGCTCCACTGATATCCAGAGGAATCGATCCTGTATTTGTCAGCTCGACGAATTCGAAGTCCTCTGCCGTGAGGGTGGGATCAATTGCAAGTTCACTTTCGGTGGGTGGTGCAGGAGCAAAAAGGATTTCGGTTATCCTCAGGAAGTCCTGTCCGGGTGTTGGGCTTCCTGGGTAGGAAATGGTATTAATTACTACTCCCATTTCGTTTTTAAGCGTAAGGGTCTCTCCTCGAGCGGAGAGCTGACCATCATAGCCGCTGATGAGATAGCGTTTCTCGCCCGCTTTGGGGCTGATGCTTCGCTCTCGAAATCCCCGGGCGTCCCGCGCTACGTTAAGGCGCCCTCGTGCGGGTATGACTGTGCCTGCAGGGAAAGAAAAGGAGATGCCTCCTGAAACCTCCCAATTTGAGCAGTCGATTGCGGTTCGGTTGGGATTCACGAGGAGGAAGTATTCTCCACTCTGGTCGGGTGAAGCGCCTCTTGCCGCTGGGTTATAGTCGACGGTTCCGAACCTGATGACCGGAGTCTCCGGCTGTCCGGCAGGAATCTCACTCAGCCCGTAGAGCTGATTGCGCCGCCCCGGAATGTGCTCGACCTTGATTCGGTTTGCCGCTTCCCGAAGGGTATTGCGATTACCCCAAGATCCCCATTTCCTGTAATCGAGATCGGCATCATCGTTTCCTCTCTGAGCGTTGTTATCGTTAGGGTCAATGAGAGCAGTCAGCTCATCGACTCTGTCGGGGAGGTAACTGACGGGAGAGGAAGCAGGTCCAATGAGCTGATCCATCAGGGTTCGTACTCGACGCAAGTACATCTGGTTCAGGGTCGTATCGTTGAAGACAAAGGTCTTAAGACGGTTTGAGGCTCCGGCCCGTAGATTATTATTTGTAAAGGTATCATCAAAGTACGCTGGTCCACTGACCCAGTTGCGCCCCAAGCAAAGGTCAATATCCCACACCAGTGGCCGCCACTCCCCAGTCCCTAGAGTATCCCGGTAGAGGTAGTAATTCTTGTGACCATGATCTCTGTTGTTCGTGAGATCGAGCGCTGCAAGGTAGTTGATGGTTCCGGGGATATCGATATTGTCGTAGCCGTATTGAAGCCTAGCTTCTCCCGACAGGCCGAGCCCGGTTATGAGGTCCTGAAGATCACGATTATTTTCATTCTTCCGGGTTTTCTTGTTTATTCCACTGCTTGAGGAATCTAGCCGGTTGTACATCTTGTAGAGGGCACCTTCAGGGTCCAGTCCCACTCGGTCCAGATACCGGTCATCGCCATCTTCCACCATGTCCGCTACACTGAAGAAGGATCCGTTTTGCTGGATCCGGACCGGAAAAGCGAAGTGTGCGGGCTCTCCCGAGCGGCGGACCATCTCGTAGCCGAGGGTATTCCGTGTTTTTGACTTATCCGCCCAGTTCGTGAGCATGTTGATGTCTTTCACCCGCCCTTCGCCTTCCTGAAAGAGAAAGCGGTTGCTCTTATTGAAATCAAAATCGTAGCTCTTCTTCGGGAAGCCCCCCGTCGACTGTCCATGTCGATCTGCTTGGATGTTATCGTAGAATTCCCCGAGGTAGTAGACCGATCCACGGGAGCCGCTCGTTGTGTTGGCCCCTCCGGGATTGGAGGTAAACCAGTGGAAGATGGGAAGGTTGGAATTTGTCACGGAGGCATCCGCGGCAATCGTTCCGAAGTACTCTGGCGAGTCTCTTGGGTCGGGGAACTGGGGTTGCTTGGCGGTAACGCCCGCTGTGTCCGTGGCCAGCACTTTCCAGCGTAGCATTTCTCCTCGGCTGAGGTCGCTGGTTGAGATTGTAGCGGTATAGATTCCATCACCAGCGAAGGCGTCACCCCCTCGCCCGTCATCCAGCATGGGAGAAGTAGTTTCCTGATCATACATGACCCGCCAGATCAGGCTCACGGTTTCGACCGGGTGCATGGTCGGACGGACCTCTGCCTCGATGACCACACTTGTCGTGCCGAAAGATCCTTCGTAGATGGTGACAGTCTGGTCGGTGCCGTCTGATCCATCCTGATCAAAGGGGCCACTGTCGACGAGGAAATCCAGACGGTCTCCCTCATTCAGATTTCTTATGATTGAGAAATCGACCGGCCCCCCATCTGTGAGCTGGGAGAAGATTTCATTCCCTTCATGGAAAACTCGTCCAGTTGTGCCATCCCCAGAGGCGCTGAGGTTATGAAAGGTTCCCGCGATGGTGTGCAGACCAGAGGTGTCAGAGACCCACCTTCGAATCGGATACTGCTCGGGACCTGGATTAGAGTCATTAGGGTGCATGCTGGTGGCTTCCAGAGAAGTCCATGGGGAGGAAGCCGAGGTGTTGGCATCCCAGGCATTTCCGGACCACTCCTGCGTTGTGCCGTTCCATGGCCCTCCTTGTTCGCCACCTGTGAAGGGAATGAAGCTCGTATCCGGATCATAAGGCCCTGCGCCCTCCTGATAGCCGTAAAACCAGTCAAGCGCGCCCTGATTGCCCGAGAATTCTTCAGCTGAGTCAGCCACCACCGGGGGTGTGGCCGTAGCGAGGGTAATCGGAGGAATATTTCTGGTGACATTCCGGATCAGCGGGCCCACTGAGGAATTTCCAGTGTTGTTTGGCGCGTTGGGGCTTGGGACAGCGAAGTAGGCAGGGGTACTTGTCCCGCTTGAGCTAAGGGCCTCGAGTTCTGGAACGATCAGGAAGTCCGAGCTTCCCGTGGAAACATTGAGCCCGTGGATACAGAGAACATTTTCCCCCAACGATAGGAGAGAGGGAGAGATATCATAATTATCATACACCACGGCCTGACTATCACTATGGCTGGCCGTCGCGCTCGATTGGTAGTTCAGTTCGTCGGTTGACGGGGCGTTTTCCTCTGCAATCGGAAGGGGATTTCCGTTGAGGTAGGCAACGAAGCCATCATCCCACTTCATTTTCAGATTCAGGGCAGACAGAGAAGATGGATCTGGGGCAGTGAAGGGGATCCGAATGTAAACGGAGGTTGCTTCGCTGAACATCTGCTCCTCGACGTCAGTTTCAATCAGGAGGTCGTAGGCATCGGGGCTGCCCGTGGC
>DIHT01000049.1 GCA_002420305.1 Akkermansiaceae bacterium UBA5689
TGCCACTTGCCGACGTAGGCGGTGCGGTAGCCGGCCTTCTGGAGGTGCTGGGGAAAGAAGACGGTTCCCTTGGGAACGGGGCGCTGGTTGTCGACCACCCGGTGGTGGTGCATGTATTGGCCGGTCAGGACGGAGGCCCGGCTGGGGGAGCAGAGAGACGTGCTGACGAAGGCGTTAGCGAGGTGAGCTCCTTCCTTGGCGAGCCGGTCGAGGGCGGGGGTTTCCAGCCACTCGGGGGCATCCGGGTGGAAGCCCATGAGGTCGTAGCGATGGTCGTCGCTGAGAATGAAGATAATGTTGGGCGGATTGGCGGAGACAAAGGCCGGGAGAAGGGAAGTGGCGAAGAGCCAGGAGAGGAGGGAGCGCATGGTGGCAAGATGGTGATATGGCTACCCGGGAGCAAGGATGTAGCTCCGGTTCCGGGCGTGATTGGGCTTAGTCCTTGGTTGCCTTACTGCCCCACCAGGTGGGATTGGGCTGGAAGGCTGGATCAAGGAAGTTGGCGTGTTGTTTTTCAAGTTGGGGGAGACGCTTAGATTTGATGACGGCATTCTGTTGTTTCCGTCGTGCCGAGTCGAAGCGGGCATCCTTTTTTGGGAGGCGGGCCTCGGTTTCGACGAGCCAGGCGTCGAGAGCGGCGCGAAGTTTCCTGACTCTTGGGCCTTCCTCGGCTGCGAGATTCTTCTTCTCCCCAGTGTCCCGAGTGAGGTTGTAGAGCTCGTCCCTGCCATCTTCGTAGTAATGAATGAGCTTCCAGTCTCCACGGCGGATAATAGCACTGGGCTCTCCACCCTGGTTTCCATAGTGCGGGTAATGCCAGAACAGGTCGCGGGCGGGGATTTTACCTCCTTTGAGAAGAGGTACGAGGCTCACTCCATCGACGTGCTGGGCCGGGAGCGGTTCAAGGCCCGCCAGCTCTAACAGAGTGGGATAAAAATCTGTTCCCGTTACCGGGGTCTCGCTGATTGTGCCGGGTCGTGCTACTCTTGGGGCCTTGATGTAGTAAGGTTCTCGGATGCCACCTTCCCATTGGCGGCCCTTGCCACCACGGTAGGGCAGATTGGAGGTGGCAAAAGCATCGCCAGAGGAGACTCCACCGTTATCAGAGGTGAAGACGACGATGGTGTTGTCTGCGATCCCTGCTTCATCGAGGGCCTTCAAGACGATGCCAACCGCGTCATCCATGGTTTCCATCATGCCCGCATAGATAGGGCAGTCCTGTACCTGCCGCACTGGCAACGTGCGGTCGATGAGAAAGCGGTTGCCCTGATGGGGGGATTTCCCGGCCTTGTCCCGGTATTTTTTCCAAAGGTCTGGAGTGGTCTGGATTGGGCCGTGGACCGAGTAAAAGGAGAGGAAGGCAAAGAACGGGGTGTCGGCCTTGCCCTTGATGAAAGAGGCGGTGTCATGCGCGAGGCGAAGCGGGAGGGACTGCCCCTTCGGCCCATCCGTCATCTTTGGGTTTCGGAAGGGAGAAAAGAATCCTCCCGGTGGGCTGCCCCGGTGGTGTCCGCCGATGTTGCGGTCGAAACCGTGGTCTTCAGGGAAGGAGCCCTCGCCGCCAAGATGCCACTTCCCTGCAAAGAAGGTTCGGTAGCCACCCTTTTTGAGCGCCTCGGCCAGACAGGTGTCTTCATGAGGAAGTTGCCGGATATATTCGGAGGGAAGGACCTTATTGTTGCGCTTCCAATCCAGCCCGGTAGCGGCTCCAATCCAATCAGTGATGCCGTGGCGAGCGGGGTATTTCCCGGTCATGATGCTGGCGCGGGAGGGCGAGCAGACCTGACAGGTAGCGTAGCCATGAGTGAAGCGGACACCCTCTCTTGCAATACGGTCAATGTGAGGCGTCTCGTAGTATATGCTGCCCTCGACAGAGAGATCCCTGACTCCCAGGTCATCGGCGAGGATAAAGAGGATATTGGGTGCAGCTGCAAGCGTCTGGGTCCATGCGAAGAGGAGAAAGAGATAAGAGCGGAACATGATGACGGGTGATGGGGTGATCTGAATAGGTGATTCTGCGGTGCATAGCGGCCAAGCCAATTGCCAAATACGGGAAGGACTGCATTTTATATGATCAGAGATGGGATGGGACGACGAGGTCGCAGCATAAAGCTCCGAGGACCGGGCTCTCTGATCGTGGTCCTATCGTAGGCTCTTTTATTACTGGCCGTGCCGTCCAGTCTGACCTATCTAAGGTCCACTTATGAAGTATCGAAACCTCATTGGTATGATGATGATGTCCGGCAGCCTTTGCTTGCAGGGCGGGGAGTGGAAAAGTTGGCGGGGAGATACCCATGGCAGCGGCGTTGCGCCTGAGGCGGAAACAGTTCTGTCCTTCTCTGAAGAGCAAAATCTTCTCTGGAAGGTTCACCTTCCGGGGCCCGGAAACTCAACCCCGATCATTACGAATGACCAGTTGCTGGTGACCTGCGGTATCGGGGGGAATGACGCCGTGGTTTCTTACGATCTAGAGGGAAAGGAGTTGTGGCGAACGAGTTTCGGAAGTGAGACCCCGGGCAAGGGGGATAATAAGCAGAAGGGAACCGGGGCGAATTCTTCTATCGTGACAGATGGAAGAGGCATCTTTGCCTACTTCAAGTCCGGGCGTGTGGCTGCCCTGACCATGAAGGGAAAGAAGGTCTGGGAGCTCAATCTGCAGGATAAATTTGGGGAGGATACCCTCTGGTGGGATGAGGGAACGTCGCCCGTGATTGCTGGTGGTTTTCTTGTGCTCGCGGTGATGCAGACCGAGGGGGGGTCTTACGTGATCGGGCTTCAGAAGACGACCGGGAAAATTGCCTGGAAGGCAGATCGCAATTTCGATGTCGGGGCGGAATCCGGTGATTCCTATACGACTCCTCTCGTCATTGAAATAGAGGGGAAGGAGACCTTGGTGACCTGGGGAGCAGACCACCTTACGGGGCATGATCCCTCTAACGGAAAACTGCTCTGGACGTGTGGGGGATTCAATCCGAAGAAAACGAAGTTCTGGCGGGTGATCGCCTCCCCGGCCTCCGCGAAGGGAATTGTGGCAGTTTCGTACGCCCGCGGTAAAGCGACTGGAGGAATTCGGGTTGGAGGAGAAGGAGATATTACAGAGGGCGCCTGGGCGTGGAAGAGGGAAGGAATTGGTGCCGACTCCGTGTCTCCCGTCGCTGACGAAGAAAGCGGAACGTTTATCGTTCTCAATGACTCGGAAAAGCCGAGAGGTCTGGTTTCCTGTCTCGATGCACGCAGTGGGAAGACCCTGTGGGAGGAGCAGCTTCCGAAGGCGGCTCAGAAGTTTTATGCGTCTCCTCTGCTTGCGGGTAATACGCTGTATCTGGCACGTGTTGATGGAGTGGTCTTTTCGGGAACAGTTGAGGGCAATGGATTAACGGGGCTTACTGAAAATAAGCTGGATGATAATCTCTATGCCTCGCCAGTTGCGATCGGTAAGCGCCTCTTCATCAGAGGGCGTCGTAACCTCTATTGCTTTGGCAAGTAATCGTTGTCGGTCTCGCTGTGCCTTGACGAGAGAATTTCTGATAGTCAGTGCGACAGAATGGCAGTAATTTCCAAGGTGTGATAATGAGGATCAGGAGCGGGATCTACGGAATGCCTGTCCTCCTCGCGGTGCTCATTTCTTCCTGTGCCGGGGGGTCTGGACAGAAAGACCCCGTTTCCCGGGTCGCTGCGCCTGAAGGAGAAGTTGTGACTTCACCCCGTGTCCGAATAGAT
>DIHT01000176.1:0-9589 GCA_002420305.1 Akkermansiaceae bacterium UBA5689
GGGATTGAATCGAAAAGCACGGTGTATCTGGCCCAATGTTCAGATTAAAGCGTGCTTACCCTGATATCTTCAGCCAACGCGCTTCCAAGAATACGCATGTTTTCCCGAAGGGCCCGCCCGCTCTGCCGGGCTTTCCCGATCCCACTCCCCTGAAGAAGGACCCGATTGTGATAACTCTCAAACTCAACAAGGATTCCCGGACCAACGCGGGCCGACGCAATGAGCGTCTGCCACGTAAACCCCGGGGTTGGCAGGAGGTTGCTGATAATGACCCCTCCCCGATTGATCCTTCTTCGTATCAGGTCCGGGAGAAGGGACAATGAGACCTCCGGCTTCACGATATCGCCATTCTCGGGAACAGAGAGATCTTCTACAATCACATCATAGCGACTTCGCTGCCGTCTCAGCCACGTCACCGCATCCTCCGAATAAAACCGAACAGGGCCGCACCACTCCTTAGCTACATCTTCGAAGACGTCGAAACCCTCACTCCACAGGTCGACTCCTGCGATTTGCTGATCGCACCCAAGTGCCCTCAAGGCGCCTACCATTCCACCACCAGAGAATCCAAGCATCGCCATTTGGGGTCCCGTAGCAAAAAGCGCCACCGCGGCAGCCATCACATCCCACACACTATGAGTCGGCCCCGGGGAGCGGGGCAGCTCGGACAAGACGCATCCATTCTCCTCGATAGTGACCCTGTTTTTATAATGCCTCGTTCGGATTGCCATCTACCGCAAAGATCAAACCATCGACTCAACAGGTCAACTTCCCATCCTCTGATAAATATGCGCTCAGGGCTCGCCTTCTGCCCTCGTCTCCTTAGCTTCTCGATGAATCCTTCCAAACATCATGAAAGCTCGCTTCTCCCTCTCTGTCGTTTCTCTCCTCTCCCTGGTATTTGTGTCCTGTGAAAACCCAGCTGACCAGACTGCTGATGCAGAAGTAGGGCCAGCTCTCAACAAGACAGTCGATTCCGGACCCGATGGGTCCTCTAAGTGGACATTTACCGAGAATTCATACATCGAGTTTACCGGATCGAAGGTCAGTGGAGGCACACAGGTTGGCCGCTTCACTAACATCTCAGGCTATTTCACAATTAAGGACGGGGAGCCCGTTGGAAACGACCACAAGGTCGAAATTGACATGAACTCAATTACAACTGAGAAGGAAAAGCTTACTTCCCACCTCAAGAACGAGGACTTCTTCGATGTCCCCTCACACCCAGCCTCCAACTACGATGTGACATCAATTACAAAAACCGGAGAGGGCCAGTATGAAATCACCGGGAATCTGACAATGAGGGGCAAGACAAACAGTGTCACCTTTACCTCCACCGTAGTGCGATCCGAAACGACCGCAGCCATCAGAGCCAAGTTCGATCTTAAGCGCTACCAATGGGACATCAACTACAAGGGCCTGGGAGAAAATATCCTCAATGAAGAAGTGATCCTCGATTTCAACCTCGAGGCAGCACCTCAGGGCTAATAGCAACCGGCTATTTTACAGACGAGCGTCAAGTTCGCTTACCATCTACAATCCTGGAGATCTTCAGGGGATTGTCTTCCTGCAATTCTGGCGGGAGGAGGCTATCCGGAAAATCCTGCCAGCATACAAGCCTGGTAAAGCGAGTAATGGCACGTGGCCCCACCGAGGTCGACCGGCCATCAGAGGTCGCTGGCGAAGGACCTCCGTGCACCATTCCGTGACAAACTTCTACCCCAGTAGGGAAACCATTGTAGACCAGCCTACCCGCCTTTCGCTCCAACACCGCAATCAACTTCCCAAACATCTCGAGGTCTTCCTCTGTTGCATGAACAGTCGCAGTCAGTTGCCCCTCCAGACTTTCGGCGACCTCCAGCATGGCCGCCTCATCATCCGCAGATACCATCAGCGTCGCTGGACCAAACATTTCCTCCGCCATGGACTGGTCAGAGAGAAATCCAGCGGCATCAGCCCCTAGGACTACCGCTCCACCCTGGCTGCTCCCATCCTCTACTGGCACCTGAGCGAGTGTCTCCACCCCTTCCTTGGTCATCATTGCCTTCAATGCATCTTGATAGGCCTCAGCGATCCCCTTGTGCAACATGGCGGCGGGCGCAGCTTCGCCTGCAAGAGATGCAATTCGCTCCGCGAATTGGCTACGACCTTCTCCGCCCGTAATTAAAAGCCCGGGATTGGTGCAGAACTGACCTACCCCGAGCGTGAGTGACCCGACGAAACCGTCCGCAATCGCATCGCCGCGCTCCCGAAGCGCCCCGGGGAGGACAAATACAGGATTGATCGCGCTCATCTCAGCCCATACCGGGATCGGCTCCGGCCTTGCGGCTGCGGCGTCCATGAGTGCTCTTCCCCCGTTTCTGGATCCTGTGAATCCCACTGCCCTGACCACCGAATGTCTCACCAACGACTGCCCGATGGTCCTTCCGCTTCCATAAAGCATGGAAAAAACACCCTCGTGCATTCCGCATTTTTCCACCGCAATCCGCACTGCAGTGGCAACAATTTCTGCCGTCCCAGGATGCGATCCGTGGGCTTTGACGATGACAGGACAACCTGATGCCAGAGCACTTGCGGTATCTCCACCCGCTACCGAATAGGCCAGAGGAAAATTGCTGGCACAAAATACTACCACGGGTCCCATTGGCCTCCACATCGACCGACAGTCCGGTTTTGCTACCGGGGCACGATCAGGATCCGCATGGTCGATCCGGGCGTCCACCCATGAACCCTCCTCAAGGAGGCTCGCGAAAAGGCGTAACTGTCCGCAGGTTCTCCCCTTCTCCATGCGACAACGCCCCTCAGGCAGGCCAGTCTCCCTTGTCATCCTGCTGACGATTTCTTCCTCCAAAGCATCTACCTCATCGGCAATAGCTCGCAGAAAGCCCGCCTTATCTACCCCGCTTCTCTCCCGAAAATCGACAAAAGCGGCTGCCGCCAGGCTGCAGACAGCCTCGACGCTTTCCTCGCCCTCGGCAAGGTAAGCGGGCTCCATCTCCTCTCCAGACACCGGGTTTACTGCGCGAGACTCCCCGGCACCTCCCGATCCCCGGCCCGCTCCGATAAATGATGTTCCTTGCAAGTCCATGGTGCAGAGGTTCTAGCCGGAGCACTCGCAGCAGCCAAAGCAAATCGTGGAGAATCCGACGCTGGATTGACCAGCCAGCCAGGTTCAATTATACCGCCCTTACCTTAGGAGAACATCCTCCACAGCTTTCCATGAAAACTATCGGTCCAGAAGAAGTTCACGCCGCCCTCAGCTATCCGGCTCTCGTTGACGCCCTGCAAGAAACCTTCTCAGGTGAATTCAACATGCCTCCACGCAACGTATTCCTCCTCGATGAGCAATCAGGGTCTCACGATGCCTTTGCCGTCCTTCCCTCTTGGAATACTGATCTGATCGGGGTCAAGGCCTTTACCTACTTCCCCAGTAACTCAGAACCCTATAAGTCACTCTACTCGAAAATCCTTCTTTTTGACAGGGCTCATGGCGAGCCTCTTGCCCTTGTGGACGGCACCACCGTGACCTTCTGGAGAACAGCAGGAATCTCGGGACTCGCGACTCGTCTTCTCGCCCGTAAGGATGCGGAGAATCTTCTCCTGCTCGGGACTGGTAATCTCGCAAAATACATCATCCAGGCGAATGCGAGTGTTCGACCTCTGAAACGCGTTTCGGTATGGGGCCGCACTCCATCGAATGCCGCACAGATCGTGGATGAGATGAGCAGCGAACTGGAGGGCGTAGAAGTGACGGTCGCTACAGATCTCGAGAAGTCCTGTAGACAGGCTGATATCATCGTCAGTGCAACCGCTTCTCATGAACCTCTGGTCATGGGTGACTGGGTCACTGAGGGAACTCACACCGACTTTATCGGTAACCACCATGCTGACAAACGGGAATGTGACACATCGCTTGTGCTCAAGTCCAAGGTCTATGCTGACAGCTATGCGAACTGCTTCAAGGAAGCCGGGGAAATCCTTGTTCCCATCTCAGAGGGAGTCTTCCAGAAAGATGACGTGGTAGCCGACCTTTCCGAAATGTGTAACGGATCCGCTCCTCTTCGCCAGAATGGAGATGATATCACTCTCTTCAAGTCCATCGGAATGGGAATCAGCGACCTCGTCGGTGCGGGGCTGGCTTACAAGGTATCCACCGGCTCTCAGGACTGATTCATCCAGTCGAGCCCTGCTGACAAGGCCTCCTCTTCGGGGATATACCCTCCTAAGGGCGGGTGGCCACACATTCCTCGACGATAGACAGGATCCTCTCCCTTTCCTCGCCAATCAACGGCAGGCGGGGCGCCCGGACGGTTTCCGTTCCATAGCCAAGAGTCGCACACGTCAGCTTGATATACTGCACCAACTTCGGATGGCTATCGAAGTGCAGCATCGGCATGTACCACCGGTAGACCTCCAGCGCTCTCGCATAATCTCCCTCCTTGAAGGCATCCCATAACAGGCGATTCTCCCGGGGAAAGGCATCTACCAATCCGGAAATCCAACCAGTGCAGCCCAGCATGAAACTCTCAAGCGCCACGTCATCCAGACCAGCGAAAACGAGATAGCGATCTCCCAGAGCGTTAAAGAGATCCGTTATTCTTCTCACATCTCCCGAGGCCTCCTTGATACACACGATGTTTTCGACGTCCTCCATCTGCTTGAACATCTCCGGGGTAATATCCACCCTGTAAACCGGAGGATTATTATAGCACATGATTGGCAGACTGGTTGAAGCGGCCACGGACCGAAAATGATGAACGGTTTCCCGACCATCCGAGTTGTACACCATCCCGGGCATGACCATGAGCCCATCCACTCCTGCTACCTCCGCGGCCTTGGAGGTGTCGCAGGCATTCTGCGTCGTAAACTCTGCCACTCCGTTCAGCACAGGGACCCGGCCATCCACGACCTCCACAGCGGCCTCAAGGACTTTCACTTTTTCCTCCAGAGACAGGGAGCAATTTTCCCCAATCGTTCCAAGCATGATTACTCCGTGCACTCCCTCCTTGATCAAGGCATCTACATGCTCCTGAGTTGCCGGAAGGTTTAACGAAAAATCGTCGTGAAACTGGGTGGGAACCGCCGGGAAAACACCGGTCCAATCTACTTGCAGTGGCATGAGAGGGGATAGAACCGGTCCCTCCGCCCCGCGTCAAGTTCCGGCTTTCAGGGATCAGGAATCCACGGAAGCCTGAACGCCAAAACAGAAGGGGTCAGTTGGGTCGAGAATCAATGTTGCCTCACCATTCACCCATGCCTTTCCACGAATCAGCGGAATGACCCTCTCGTCGCCCTGCCTCCTCACAGAGCCTTCAAAAACGGTATCGAGGATACTGGCCTGACGCCACACCTGCCCTTCCTCAAGCTTCCCCTTGGCATGTAGACAGGCCAACTTGGCACTTGTCCCAGTTCCACACGGCGAACGGTCATATTCCTTCCCGGGACACAGCACGAAGTTGCGGCTATCAGCGATCGTCGAATCAGAGGGAGGACCGAACACCTCGATGTGGTCGATCTCACCTCCGTCCTTACCGGTAATTCCATCGCGCTTGAGAGATTGTCTAACGTTCCAAGTGAAATCCGTTAAAGCATCAATGTTGCTGGCCTCCACCGGCGGGCCCTGACCTTCAACGAGAAAAAACCAGTTTCCTCCCCAGGCTACCTCGCCAGATATCGTGCCCCATTCTGGAACGTTAACGGATACCTCTTCACCATAGCGAAAACTGGGCACATTCTCTACTGAGATCAGGCCGTCTTCTCCAAGGCTCACTTCCACCACCCCGACCGGTGTTTCAATCCGATGATTACCATCAGAGATCCGTCCAAGGTGCTCAAGAGTGACTGCTACCCCCATCGTTCCGTGAACACATCCCTGCAGTAATCCAACGTTATTGAAAAAGATCACTCCGGTGACGCATCCTGGTTCACTTGGTTCGCAAAGTAAGGCCCCCACCATCGCATCGTGCCCACGCGGCTCACTGACACACGATGTCCGCAACCAATCATGCTCCTTCCCTAGCCGTATCCGCTGATCCGCTACGCTACCTCCACCTAGGTCGGGTCCTCCACCGACAACGACCCGCGTGGGCTCTCCTGCCGTGTGGGAGTCAATTACATGCAGCTTCGTTGAACCAGCCATGAGAAGTATTTGAGGGATCTTTACCGGAGAGTCAAATCCACCGAGCTCCTCCGAGACATGTAATAGCCTGATTTACCCTTTCTTTTTACGCAAAACGATCAACCGCAAGCGGCTCAACCGGAATCGTCGGGGCACGCCCGGCGACGATCTCGGAAACCAGCTTTCCCGTGATAGGTCCAAGGCTCAGGCCCAGCATAGCGTGGCCACTTGCCACCAGCACCTTTTCCCTTCCCTCTACTCGACCAAGATAGGGAAGGCCATCAGGCGAGCAGGGACGCAGGCCCGACCAGCGCCGGACTCCCTCGAATTCCTCCTGCCGCAAATCGGGAAACACCCGGCAGGCCGCCTTGATAATGCCCTGAACCCTGCGCTCGTTGATCGAAAGATCCTCTCCACAAATCTCCATCGTCCCGGCAACCCGCAGAGAATCGCCAATCGGAGTGATCGCAACTTTCGCCTCTCCAAGGAGAGAGCACAATTGGGGCAGGGCTCCCGGGTTCTGAAGGGTCATGGAATAGCCCTTACCCCCTTGCAGGGGAACCCGGGTTCCAAGAGACCTCGCAAGGCCACTGGTCCACGCTCCTCCAGCCACAACAATCTCCGCTCCATGTATCCTCTCTCCGCCCTCAAGCTCGACAATCCCATCTCCGACACCCCTCACCTTACATCCATATCGCAACTCCCCACCTCCCGCGGTCAGCTTCTCTTTCAGACCATTGAGAAACTCCCCCGGATTGAGATGGCAGTCCTGCTCATACCAGATTCCTCCCTGCGCGTTCATCTCGACGCCAGGATCAAGTTCTCGTAGCCGATCCGGATCGCAAACTTCCACCCGAAGTCCCAGCTTCTGAGCCTTTCCTGCAAGCTCCTCCTCCTCCTTCAAAAAATCAGAGGATTCACAAAGCATCAGGAGTCCCCGACGCTGCAAGCCGAAGTCAAAATGGCTGGATAAATCCTTGAATAATTCACGACTGGCCAGCTGCAGGTCACGCAGGAGACCGGCACTAGACTTCACATGCCTAGAGTTAGCACACGAGATGAATGATAATCCCCAACGCACCAGATCAAGACTCAATCGAGGGCGGACGTAAAACGGGCTCTCCGCATCCAGCAACCATTTCAGTCCCTGCGTAACCACTCCGGGCGCGGCCAATGGTGTAAAGTGACTGGGCACGATCATCCCTGCATTTTCCCGCGAACAATTGTCCCCTTGCTCCTGCTCACGCTCGAGAACGAGAACCTCTCTACCTTCCTGTGAAAGGTAGTAGGCACAACACAGCCCGATCACCCCACCCCCGACGACGATAACCCTCTCCTTCACGGCGCCACTGTAGTGCCTCAACCAAGAAAAAGCCAAGTGCTCCGCTGCCTTCCCAGCCAACTTCAACCGGGGTCTTTACATCCTTTCCACTACCTTTAATGTAAAGGTATCCATATCAAAATAGTGACATTCGCACGGAAAGCCCTTCTGCTCATGACCCTCGGATGGGCGTTAAGCTCACCCCTCGAGGCTGGCAGACCCCGTTTCGCGACCATTGACATGGCGAAAGCATTTGAGTCTTACCATCTCACTCATGCAGAGAGAAGTCGAGTGCAGGAGGCCCGCAAAGCACTACTGCGGGATCCGCGTCCGGAAACTCTTAAGCTCCTTCAGGTAGAACTCGGAGACCTCAAGGGTCGAATACAAGATCCCACTGGCGAGGAGAAACAACGTCAACAGGATTACCAGCGTTTCCTCGTCAAACATCATGAGTATTCCACGCTCAAAAGCGAACATGAGAAGGATCATTCCGCCAAACTTAAGATCCTCAACGAAAGCATGGTGGTGGTCACCCGTAAGCTTCTCAATGACATCCGAACAGCGGTTCGCAAGATCGCACGGGAGGAAGGATTCGACCATGTATTCGAGATCGGCGGAAAGACCAGCTCCCAGCTTCCCTCCCTCATTTATATCCGCGATGCCACCGATCTGACTATGCGGGTAATCGAGGAGTTGAATCGGAAGCACGGCGGAAAACCCGTGGAGTCATCGCCCGATCCCTGAGCTCGACAACATCTCAGGTGCGGCTGAACCCCGATCCTGCATAATCACTCCTCATCAACCGTCTCGTCCCTCTGATAAATTGGAAGCTGTCGGTAGGGAACCGTAAAGGCGAGAACCATGGTAGCGGTTCCATAAATCCGGCCAGCCTCACGGCTATACCAAGAACCATCCTGCTGCTGCTTGGGAAGGTAGGACTCATACATCCAGTTCGCATACGTTTCCCAGTATTTACCCCCTAGCTGAAACATCCCTTGGGCAGAGTAGTAATTTCCATAATACTCAAACTGGTAGTTCCGTAGCCGCTGATGGTTTCTCAGAACGAACTCCCCAGCTTTGATGGTCGCCGGTTTCCCATGCTCCCCACAGAGCTCTAGGCAGAGCAGCCCCATGCCGGTGAGAGATTCCTTGTGGCTCGTGCGGTCCGAATAGCCAAAGCTTCCCAGCCGGTCATCATAATGGCGGTAAAGGTAAGCAACGGCATCCTCAATAGCGCTGTCAGGAACCGCTGCTCCGTTCAGCTTCGCCGAGCGTAAGGCCATGAGAGCCCATCCACTACAGGAGGTATCACTGTCGCGTGAACCCGGATGGTATCTCCACCCTCCCTGATTCTTCTCCGACTTGGGGACACGCTGAGCACGAAGGATTAATTGAAGAGCACGCGCAAGGGCTCCCTTAATACGCTTCTGCCGCTCTGGATCTACCATTCCCGAAACCTCTGAGAGAAACAGGGTAGTGATATTGTGAGCATACATCGGACCGCTTCCCGCATGTCCAGCGACGAAAAGGCCCGTGCGCTGCTGATGCTGGAGGGCATAATCGATGCATCGGTTGATATTGGCCGCATAGGGCCCCTCAGTGGGCATGTGTCCCTTGGAGAGGAAGGCCATCCCGACAAGAGAGGGGATTCCAGTAGAAGTTCCGTAGTTCTCCGGAAAACTGCCGTTTCGCTCCTGAGACTGGGCAAGAAACTGTAAACCTCGTTCTACAGCAGGATCCACTTTGCTTTTCCACTCCGAAAAAACCGTCTTGGGGATCTCCTGGGCGTAAGCACTCCCGAGCAGTAGCAGAAGACTACATCCCGCAGTGAAACACATTCCTCTCATTCTAATTCCATTCACCATGACTGATTTCAATCTAAGAGACTACTTACCACCTCTCGCAACCTCCTGAAAATAGCGCTTCACGAGTCCCCGGTAATCCTCCGGGACGCCTCCAACCCCAGCGCCACCAACATCAGAGCGCAGGATCTCCTTGAGCTTTTCCCAATCCTTGGCACTGACTCCCAGTTTGGCCAATTCAGGTGGCACACCCGGGTCTCCCTGAGCCTGCCGAATGCCCTCCTCGGGCTTCTGTCCGGGCTCCTGAGATGGCTGTCCTTCCTGGCCCGGCTGCTGACCCGGCTGCTG
>DIHT01000176.1:9908-10625 GCA_002420305.1 Akkermansiaceae bacterium UBA5689
CCCGGCTGCTGGCCTGGCTGCTGCCCACTTTGCATCGCTTGCATCGCTTGCTGGGCCGCTTGCGACAATGCTTCTGCCGCCTGCTGCGAGGCTTCAGATTGTTCTCCGGCTGTTTGTGCCTGAGAGGCTTGAGCTGCTGCTTCCATCGCTTCCGCGAGGGCTTCTGGGCTCCCAGGTAATTGATTCGGGCTGGGCTGCTGACCAGCCGCCTGCTGGGCCTGCTGAGCAAACTGCTCGGCAGCCTGCTGAAGAGCTTCAGCCGCATTCCCAAAGTTTTCTGAAGCCTGCTCATGCTGCTGAGCCGCCTGCGAGGATTGCCCCTCCTCTGCCGACTGGGCGGCCTGCGAAGCCTGTTCGCTCCCCTGCTGAGCCTGCTGACTAGCCCGGTTCATCTGACCGGACTGCCCATTCAGCTGAGGAAGATCCTGAATGGCCTCCGCCAGAGCAGCAGCTTCTTCTGCCTGCAGCTCCTGAACTGCTTGTAGTGCTTGGTCAATATCACCGGCCTCAAGAGATTCCAGGGCTTCCGCAATTTCCGCTTGCCGCTCCGCGAGCTCGGCAAGCTCCGGATCAGCCTGATCCCCACCCCGTCCAGATTGTTGACCCTCGCCAGGCTCCTGCCCCTCCCCAGATTGTTCACCCTCACCAGATTGTTCACCCTCACCAGATTGTTCACCCTCACCGGATTGCTCGCCCTCACCGGACTGCTCTCCCTCA
>DIHT01000023.1 GCA_002420305.1 Akkermansiaceae bacterium UBA5689
TGGAGATCGATTTCGTTGTGAGCAAACCGGGCACCCACCGACTGAACCTTGGCGAGGTCCTCTCCTTCCTCGGAGAGGAGGGTAACTCCCCCCGGCACCAGAATGCCGGGCAGGTGACCGTTGCCTGCAAGCGCCATCATCATGGCGGGTAACCCCTTGTCACAGGTTGCCACCCCCAGCATACCCTTTGCAGTCGGTAGCGAGCGGGTAAGGCGGCGAAGGACTGTAGCCGCATCATTACGGTAGGCGAGGGAATCGAACATCCCGGTCGTGCCCTGCGACCGGCCGTCGCAGGGATCGCTGCAAAACACCGCGAATGGAATGGCTCCTGCGGATTTGAAGACCTCTGCGGCCTCTTCCATGAGAAGAGACACCTCCCAGTGCCCGGTGTGCAGACCGAGCGCGGTGGGAGTGCCATCAGGCTTACGGATGCCGCCTGAGGTTGAGAGCATGAGAAACTCGGGACTCCCAAGGGAAGAGGGATCCCAGCCCATCCCAGCATCCTGAGTCCATCCGAAAACGTCCCCGCTCGGCGAGGACTGCAGGAACGAGCCAGTGAAGGGGAGTGCGCCCGTAGGCCCAGACGCAGTGGTCCTGATAACAAAGATATCCTCGGAGTTGGAATCAAGAATCGGATCGAACATTGGGAGAAGTGCCGGCTCGTGTCCGGTTTCTAATCAGGTTTCGAGAAGTGTTCCCATTGCTGTGAGAAGAATTCTGCAGGTGTGGGCTGCCAGATGATGGGCGAGGGATTACAAATTAGCGATTTATCTCTGCCCGGATGACTGAATGTCGCTGGCCATGGCGACGGTATTTTCCAGAGTCCCTATGCCGGAGATTGATATTCGGATGATATCACCTGGGTGGAGGGTAAAGGGATGGTCGGGAACAATACCAGTGCCGGTCATGAGCAAAGCCCCGTCAGGAAAATCGTTCTCCTGAAAAAGGAAGCCCGCCAGTTCCTCGTAGCTGCGCTTCAGCTGGGAGAGAGTCGTTGTTCCGTGAAAGGCATCATCTCCGTTTCTCGAGATGTGGAGACTAATTTCGGCTTCGGGTCCAGGTAGGCTTCCGACCAGGAGGCAGGGCCCGAGGGAGGCGGAACCGCTGTAAACTTTTGCCTGTGGAAGATAGAGCGGGTTTTCTCCTTCAATAGAGCGCGAACTCATGTCGTTGCCTACGGTTGCCCCAAAGACCTGCCCCTCGCTGTTGATGGCAAGGGTGAGTTCAGGCTCGGGAACATCCCATGTGGAGTCCGAACGAATACCTACGGGCTCTCCAGGGTCCTGAATCCTTCTTGCAGTCGCCTTGAAGAAGAGCTCGGGGCGATCAGCGTCATAGACAAGGTCGTAAAATCTATCGCCTCCAGCCTGCTCGCTCTCTTCCATGCGAGCGGTGCGACTACGGTAGTAGGTGACTCCCGCTGCCCACACTTCCTGAGAGCCCACCGGAGCCAGAAGGCGGGACGATTCCTCGTTCGAGGCCTCCCCTTTTTCCCAAGCTTGCCCCAGAAGAGCAAGGGGGTCGGAGGAGCGGAATACTTCATCAATGGACAATGAAACATCTCGTAGAGCCTGCTCATGAGCGAGCTGTATCCCCGATGGGGTTCGATAGAGGAGGAACATGCTGGTATCCTCCAATCTTAGCTTTCAGTTATCAAGTTCCGGATAGCTGATACAGATGGGGAGAGATTACCCTTTCTGCCACTTTCTTGTGGTCAGGAATACAACTACTGCGGCGACTACGAGTAGAATTGCCCACCGGGTCCGGGAGGGTTCCTTGAATTCCGGCATTGCCACCAAGGGCTCAATCGGTCCTCGCTGGCAGAGGACGAAGCAACCGTATCGAAGAACAGCCTCCTCGAGAGCGGCATCATCGGTAGTATCGACACTAGACAGGTTGCGTCTCTGGGTCTCCCAGATGGCTTGGCCAATACGGTCGGTAGTAAGGGCTAATTGATACATCTCCCTCATGAAGGAGGGGGTACTTTCGTCCGAAACGGGCCAGAGACTCAGGAGAATCGCGGAACTCCCCGCCAGAGAGAACCCCCGCCTGAGGCCCAGGACCCCATCTCCCCGAACCGATTCTCCCATTCCAGAATCACATGAGGAGAGAGTTACCAGACGAGTTTTTGCAAGGGGGAGTCTTCTCACCTCGTTCGAGAAAAGAATTCCATCCCGGTCGAAGGGTACGGGGACTCCCTGAGAGCGCTGGAAGTGGGCTCGTTTGGCTTCGGTAAGAACGAGTCCACTCCGGTAGAAGTGATCCGGAGCCTGGTCGTAATCCTGCAACTCGTTGAGGGTGGTTCGCTCCGAGGAAGGCAAAAGAAAGGCGTGGGTGGCAAGATGTAGAACGGCAGGGCTGCCAGACATGCTGCGGAGGTCCTGCTCGCTGGAATTAGTGAGTTTTTTGGAAGCGGTATTGGACGGCATGATTTTTTCCAGCATACCCAGCTCTCTCCGTACTCCGGGGATATCTGGAAGCGCGTTAATAGTCTGGAGAATAATTTCACTGAGTTGGTCCGATGGGTGGTCCTTTGTTCTCGCAGGGAACTCCTGTGCTTCAAATTCGGGAACCCCGATCAAAGACCAGGCTCCCTCCCGGAGTGAGGGGCCTTCGCGTTCAACGAGAAGGTCCCGTGCGCTGGCGTAGTAAACGAGCTGTCGGTATTTTTCCGAGAGCAAGCGACCACTTTTGTCCATGAGGACCGCAAAGGAGAGGAAGTTGAGCTCGGCGTCGGGGGAGATCGCCACGGTCTGGATTTCGGTCGGCAGGCAGGCAGCAACAGGCGACCAGAACAGGTCGTGGAGGCGCTGGAGAGCGGAACTCAGGCGTAGAGAAGGGGGAGCGGCTGTAGGCTCCATCCCAAGAAGCTGGGTCCGGTAGCGAAGTCGGCT
>DIHT01000164.1 GCA_002420305.1 Akkermansiaceae bacterium UBA5689
ATTACCGGATTATGGAGAACCTTGCCACCTTACTGCAAAGCCGCCAGCCTCTTGTAGTGGGGTCCGCCGGCAGTAAAAAGGCTCTGGAGACCCTGTATTCAGAGGAGGACTGTGATTTGATCGAGCTGCGTCTTGATAGCTTGGGCAATGGCGACAGCGTTCATCATTTCGCCCGCAGACAGAGGCTTTCTCTGCCCCTTCTTTTGACGGCTCGTCACCCTGATGAGGGAGGCATGAACCAGCTCTCGATCCGTCAAAGAGCAGAAATACTCTCAGAATTTCTCCCAGCAGGAAGGCTTCTGGACCTCGAATTACGGTCCTTGGAAGAATTAGGAGACATCTGGGAAAGGGCCGCTGAAATTGGAATGGTTCGGATCGCCAGCTGGCACGATTTCACACAGTGCCCATCCCGCGAGCAGTTGAGGGACATCGTGGAGGAGATGGCAGGTGCAGGTGCCGATATAGCCAAATGCGCCTTCACGCTTGAAGCACCCTCTGATTTTCAAAGAATCGCAGAAGCCTTGGAAGATGCCCCTTTGCCGCTGTCCATTATGGGAATGGGCACCCTTGCACCGGCCTCGCGGCTTTTTGCCGCTCATCTGGGATCGATTCTAAACTATGGGTATCTCGGGGAGGCAGCCACTGCCCCCGGTCAATGGCCGGCAAAACTCCTGCGACAAGCGATCTCATGCTCGGAATCGTCCTGATTCAAAGCTCAGCCTAAAAGCAGGGCCCACTGTCCTGCACCAGCTAGCCCAGATCATTCCTCTTCGAGGAGTTGATCCACAATCTCGATAGGAGCGTCAGGCAAGGCTTCAAGGAAGGTTTTTCCATACCTCCGAGTCACAACCCTGTTGTCAAGAATCACAACCATTCCGCGGTCACGGGAGGACCGAATCAAACGACCCACCCCTTGGCGCAGTTTAATCACTGCTTCAGGAACGCTGTAATTCATAAAGGGGTTCCCACCCTTCTCTTCAATGCGCTCGAGTCGCGCAGCCGTCAACGGATGATCAGGGACGGCGAAAGGCAGCCGAGTCACGATGACGTTGGAGAGGGCATTACCCGGAACATCTACTCCGGTCCAAAAGCTATCGGTTCCGAGAAGCACGCTCCGCTCATCATCCCGAAACTCTTGGAGAAGACGATGGCGCGGATACTTTTTTCCCTGGATCAGAAGCTGCCAACCCTGCTGCCGACAAACACCCTCGATCTCCTTGGCAACCAACTGAAGGCTCCGGTAGCTGGTGAACAACACAAACGCTCTTCCATCACTCTGGTGCAGGAAACGCTCGATCCACTTCGCCAATGCTTCACCATATTCTGCCGATGTTGGATCCGGCATCGATTTAACCACGTGAATATTCATCTGCTCCCGGTAATTGAACGGGCTACCGATCTGAAGGGCCTCAACCTGCTCTCCCCCAACACGCTGCCGAAAATAGCTCAGATCGGGATCACCAGTACCAAGAGTCGCACTGGTTAGCACTGCCGTCTTACCCTCCGCGAAAAGGAGTGGCCCGAGGCGTTCAGCGACATCAACAGGAGCAGCTCGCATCGCGTAGGAAGTGCGTTCGGCACCTCCGGCCTCTACCCAGTAAACGCACCCCTCATCCTCCTGGTCCAAGAACATCCTCATTGTCGCGTGAGCATCCCGGATACGTCGAGTCCCCTCCTGAACTTCAGCCCGTGTCGTCTCGTTTTCGATCGTGTCGGCAAGTGAGCCCAGATCGGAGCAGAGCTCTCGTAAAGGCTCAGCGAGAGTATTAGGCACAACCTCAGGCTCCCGAACCCGGAACTCCCGGCCATGATCGCCAAATTCACTGACCTCTCCCAGTAAATCAAAAAACTCCTCGGATTCCTCAAGGGCACGCTCAACTGCCGCCATGGCCTTGCCTGCACCTAGGCTCCTGAGCAGGCCTTTCCTCGAGCGAGGGTTATGCAATCGCTGGAGATCAAAGCGCAATCCAGCCTGAGTCAGCCTCAGTCCCAGCTGGTTGGACGCTACAGACTCCAAGGTATGAGCCTCGTCGAAGACCACAAAATCATCTGGGAAGAGGTAGCCATCGTGCTCAAGCAGGTTTTCGATGTCTAACAGTGAGAAAAAGAGAGTGTGGTTAATCACAACTACTTCAGCATCAGCAGCTTCCTTCCTTGCTTCTTGAAAAAAGCAATCACCCCTCGCCCCGCAGGACCGCGTAGAGCAAATTTCTGCCTCGCTGCATACCATCTGCCAGACTTTCGGGGTTGGTTGAAAGTCCATATCGCTCAACGTTCCGTCCTTAGTCGTCTCAAACCATTTCCAGATTGCCTCCAATTCGTCTGATTCACTGCTGGAAAACAGGTCCCCAGAGTTCATGCGGGCCTGTTTAAGGCGAGCTGGACAGACATAGTTTCCCCGGCCCTTCAGCAAAGCAGCCCGAAAAGGCCTTCCCTCCAACTTGCGAACCAGTGGTAGGTCTTTCCTGAGAAGCTGCTCCTGCAAATTAATCGTGTGGGTCGAAAAGACCGCCTTTCTACCCGATTCGAGGCCGTAATGCACCGCGGGCAGCAGATAGGCCAGCGACTTCCCTACCCCTGTCCCAGCTTCAACCACCAAGGAACTCTCCCTTTCAAGGCTCCGACCTACGGCTTCGGCCATTTCCTGCTGCTCCGGACGGTATTCAAAATCTGGAGATCCTGCGAGCAGACCATTCTCTGAGAAAGCGCTTCTCATCTCAGCTGCCAATGATTGGCCGCTATCCATACCAGCAGGAAGTATCATCGGGACATGATTGAAGCCTCACGGCGTTCTTGGACCTCCCAGCATTTTTGTTTCCACTTCATCTCTCTTCTCGACGGCGGGGTGGTTTTATCTTCACTGTTCCCAACAACCAATCACCAATCGAGATCCCTTCTCCGCTTTCCAAGTTTGCTCCCTGCCTCGTTCTGACGCTACTCGGAGCCCTCGCGGCTTTTGGACTGGTTTCGCGTGAGGCCGCGGCCGTGAACATCCACCTCCTCGGCTTCCCGGATAGCGACCAAATTACCCTTGAACTTCGCCCGCTCCTTCTTGGCCTGCTTTGCTTCCTTCCTGCAATCGCCGCGCTCTGCTACGGCATGGCCAGCGCGCTTGATCGATATCTGGCCCGGCAAATGTTGGGGGCTGTGTGCATATGCTCCCTCGCCCTGCTGATCATCTATGTTCTTATCGATCTGAACGACAACATCGACAACTTTCAGAAGAGCACGAATCTCGGCTCGTTCCTTCTTCAATATTACCTTGTCATTCTACCACCCGTCTTTGTTCTCCTTATCCCATTTGGCCTCCTCCTTGGATTGCTCTACGCGCTCGGTAAACTTTCGAGCAACCATGAGATTGTTGCCATGCTCCAGACCGGACGGAGCTTGACTCGCGTCATCATGCCCCTCGGAGCAGTCGGGCTATTTTTCAGCCTGGCATGCCTGCTCTTGAATTATCACTGGGCCCCATGGGGAGAGGGTTATCAGGAGGCCCTCATTGAATTCGCCAAGTCAGGCTCTAAGAGCCAAGCACGCAACGTTCTTTACGTCCACCGCGATGCAGAACGAACCGTGGACCGCTCATGGCTGGTCGGAAGTTTTCCCTACAATTATACCCCTGATGACCCAATCCTCGATGTGGTGATTCGCAGTAAAGACGAGGAGGGCCCCTCGTCGGTGCTCTACGCTAAATCAGCAACATGGTCAGCCCGCTCCGGAACATGGGCATTCAAGGATGCTGTGCGTCTCGATTTGAGGTCTCGACTCAACGATGGATCCCTTTCTGAAAAGTTCGAAACCGACCTTCCCAGCCCCTACCTTGTTGAAGACTACCCCGAAACCCCCTGGCAGATCGTCACCCCAGGACTAGAGAAGAATTATCTGGGAATTCCTGAACTCAAAAGCTGGTTGTTACAGCACGAGGGTGACGTGTGGGCACCCCGGCGAGCTTACCTGACACAATGGCACTATCGCTGGGCTCAGCCTTGGATTTGTCTTGTTGTCGTTCTGCTGTCTGCCCCCCTTGGTATCGCCTTCACGCGCCGGGGCACCGCAGGCGGAGTAGCCATCGCAGCCTTTCTCATTGGCGCGATGCTCCTTTGCTCCGAAGCGTTCCTAACTCTAGGAGACGCGGGACAGATCACACCGTTGCTGGCGGCCTGGGGAACAAACCTGATTTTCACAATCATCGCCCTGCTTCTCCTATGGCGGAGACTGCAGGGGCGACCGATCTACCAAGCCATCCTGAGTCGCACTCCCCTTGGACCTGGAAGCTGAACTCCAGCCTACTTTCCCTTTGCACCTCATCAATTTTTCCCTTCAATTTACCAATACCCATGCGCTATGACGCTCGGGGCTATCTCTCGATCTCACCATGTCTAAAGCTGATTCCTGGCACATTAAATCCCGTGCACATCAATGCTCGATTTCAGAAAAACCCTTCACCGAGGGAGAGGTTTTTTTTACAGCCATTTTCCCCGACCCAGAACTTGATGGTTATCTGAGATCTGATTTTTCGCAGGAGGCGTGGGAGTCCCGTGAGAACGAGACCCCCCTCCCTTTCTCCTTCTGGCGCACCGTCTACCGACCACCCGAGGTCGAAGCTAAAGTCACGATCGTAGACAAGGATGACCCCGAGTCTCTCCTGAAAATGATGATCGAACAGGACGAGGCCCACACTGAAAACACCCGCTACATCCTCGCCATCATGCTCGAGCGAAAAAAGATCCTCGTAGAGACGGACTCACAGAAAACAAGAACCGGCCTTATTCGCATCTATGAGCATCGTCACTCAGGAGAAGTCTTTATCGTAAAAGACCCCCTGATTCCTCTTCGGGAAATTGCGCCTATCCAAGAAGAGGTTCAGAGAATGCTTTCCCCGGACGAAGAGACGCCTGCCAGCGAGGAGGAGCAACATACCGCTTCATCTGTGAAGCAGTAATTTCGCATGCAAGCCGACTCCTCTCATCCAGACCCAGCGGCGACCAAGGTCTCCACACTTGATCGGGCGATGAGGCATGGCCCCGTCGACTACGAACAGGCCGCCTCTCTTGTCGGCCTACTCTGTCAGAAAGCGGCCCGGGCACACGATGAAGGCCTCGCTTACGGCGGGCTCTCTCCTGCCAGTGTCACCATCAACCAGAATCTCGATCTCACTATCACGATCGAACCTCTCAAAGGACCCCTCGACGACATCGATCACGTAGCGACAGACTACATAGCTCCCGAGGTTCTTGCCGGAGATCCCTGCACTCCCAGAAGCGATGTCTACTCCCTCGCCCGCATTCTTTATCGACTAATCACCGGGGTAACCCCCGAGGGAGACAGCCCCCCTCCACCCTCAAGCATCTCAAAGACACCCCTCGTTCTGGATGCCATCATAAAGAGAGCAACCTCTATTGCTCCCAATGATCGCATCTCCTCTGCGGAGAAACTCGCTAACGACCTCCGGCAGACTGCACAAAACCGCCCTGCCATCAAGGGCTCCGAGGCCCCGATCACTCCTATCCGTAGATCCCATGAGATCGCCGCAACCCCGGCCCAACACCGGGAGAAAACCAACCCGTTAATTCCCTGGGGCATTATCACCAAAACCGCTCTCGCACTCGTCCTGCTCGCACTTGTTGCTACTTTGGCCTCACGGTTCGCGAGCGAGGACAAAGAATTACCCTCTCGCCAAACTCAAGTCTCAAATCAAACCCGGGAACTTGCTGAACGCCCGGATCCCTTTGCTAAAAACCCAGCACCCCGCAAATCCGTTCCGGATCGCAACCCCGCACTCCGCTCAAAACCAGTAGCTCGCGAACGACTTAAGGACTCTCTGGCCAGATTGAAAATAGCCCTCGCCTCGGGAGACCGGAGCGAACTGCCTCCGGAAGCTGTCCGGCGGAACGATCGCTCCTACGCTCTCTGGGAGCGGACCATGACATGGAAGGAGGCCAAGGCCTTTGCTGAGGCCCACGGAGCACATCTCGCAATCCTTAAGGAAAGGAAAGACCGCGAGTGGGCCAAAGACCGATTCGACATGCGCTACCCAGCATGGCTTGGGGCAGGCAAGGGAGCGAATGATCAATGGTATTGGCTCGATGGAACCGCTCTGCCAGCCGGACGCTCTGTGGGAAAAGCGGAAGACTGGCACCTCGCACTGAACGAAAAAGGGATTCTCATGCCTGCAAACTCTGAAAGAAAGTGCGACGTCCTCCTTGAGTGGAGAGACGATGGCGATAATCCCGGCACGGAGCAGGAACAACTTCAGAGAGCCAAGACTCTCGCTTTGTCCGGGGACCGGCCAAGCCTCTTACGAGGAGAAGGCCTTCCGATCGGCACTCGGTCATTTGGAGGCTCGCACTTCTATGCTGTTCGGACTTCAATGATCAGCTGGGGAGAGGCTCTCGACTTTGCCGCCACCCATGGGGCTTACCTCGCAGTTCCCTCCAATAGCCAGGAACACGAATGGATCTGTTCAAACTTCTGGGATTATCTTGGAACAGGTGAAGGCCTCTGGATTGGTGGATTCAGGAGTGGCCCTGAGCAGCCTTGGGGATGGATCAGTGGTGAGGCATGGCATGGTGCAGGACTTGTGCAGGGAGGCAATCCTCACCCTCTCTTTGACCGTATTCTTCTGCAGGGAGGAGGCGAACCCGGAGAGGGGAGATGGACTATGGTCGAGGGGAGCCGGCGAAAGGCGCCGGGCATCCTCCTCGAATGGACCGCTCCCGGCAGCAGCACTCCTGCGCAAAATGTCAGGACGTTTAATTCCAAAACCTGGCTCGCGGCCATTAACAGAAAAACTCAGCAGCTCGTTGGATCAGATTTAAGTTCCTTTGCGTGGAGCAAAAGAAAACTTGTCGAGCAGTATGGCCGAGAACTGACAAAAAATATCCGGGAAGCCAAGTCGGCATTCAGGAGCAGGACTCGCCGACCAGGCCAGGATCAGACAGAAGTGCGCGGAAGCCTCGAAAAACTGGACAGTCTTGAAGCTTCCCTGGAGGAAGCTACCGCCAATGGCGAACTCCTGCCCTCCATAGCCGTGGACGGCGTAGCTTTGCAAACTACCCAGAGGCAGGCTGTCGCCGCGCTCGAAGCACTTGAGGAAAAATACGACAGCAAGATCAAGGCCCTGCAGGAAGACTACCGAGCCCAGCTAGAAACGAGGGCCAGCTCCCTTTTAGAGGAGGGCCATCTCGAAAAAGCAAGCCAGCTTCGGAATGCCATTCGCCCCTTGAAACCAGACTTGAAGGCCTTTCTCCGCCTCCTCTACCCAGAAAACCCTGACCGTGCCACACTCCCTTGGGAACCTCGCAAAGAGCAACTTGAGGACCCTGAGTGAACATTACAAAATGTTCATGTTTAGAACGTTACGATCTAATAAGGCCGCCCTCCGGAGACTTGTCTGACGCGGAGAATGTGTGAAATATACCGCGATCATAATAGCCTAATAACCGCTTGCCAGCGCCGGCCTTTCTCGGTCACACTACACAGCGTAATGAGAAAGCTGATCCTGATCGTTTCCGTCCTCGCCTTGGCTGGCAGTGCCTACGCCGACATCCAGGCACCTCCAGGAGCCCAGTATAACTCTTCCCGTAAGTTGGGACGCGCTCTCGCCAATATCTTTTACGGGATCACCGAAATCCCCGAGCAGTTTTTCCGCCGTGGTGGTTCAGGCGGACGCAAGGTTGGCGGTTCCTACGGCATCGTGGACGGTAGTCAGAGAGCCCTTCAGCGAATGGGTTACGGATTCTATGAGTTGATTACTTTCCACAGCCCAACCCACAACGGAACATTCAAGCCACCCTACCAGAAGTGCGGTACTGACTGGCGCGTAGAAATGAATCCCAATGATGGGCTTACTGAGTTTCCTCCAGAGCTAGGATACGAGTCATACTTTGGACACACCCGTCGCCAGAGTAGGTAACCGAATTCAATTTGTCTCAGATTTTAATCGTGAAGACCCGGCCTTAGCCGGGTCTTTTATTGTAAGAGCCCCTCACACCAGACACTCAAATTACAACCTCCCTGCCACCAGCTCCTCTCTACCGAAGCTTTAAAGGAAATCACTGAACGACCCATGCGTCCCCTTATCATCATCAGCCTTGTTCTCACCTCGAGCATGATGGCACCTGCCGCCATGAGAATGTGGCGTAATCTTGAAGGGGATCGCAGCTTTCAAGCCGAGTATCTTTCCAGTGATGGCGCCCGCGTCACCCTGAAGCGACGTGATGGCCGAATCATCACCCTGAGTATCCAGAAGCTCCACGATCAGGATCAGGCTTGGGTAAGAAACAATGTCGCTCCCAAGGACCTCTCAGCAGACGCACCCCCTCCCAAGGGAGCTGCCTTCGATCAGCTGGAGTTCGGGGATAGTCGCAATACGGTTGAAAAGAAACTTAAGGCCAGTGCTCTGGTCACCTCAGCTGGCGATGGGATTTTTCTTGGCCGAACTGGTCTCAATGGGATCTATAAAACAAAGGCCACCATAGGAGGACTCCACTGCTTTCTCTTCTTTGACTGGCATAAAAGCGGAGGGCTTCGTGAAGTCACTCTTCAAACCCAGCCTGTCAGCAAAGGGCAGTATGTCACATCCCTGCAGGGGAACTGGTCCGAACTAATTGATCTTCTGAATAAACTTCATGGCCGACCAGTACAAGCTGCGGAGTTCCCCCGCGCCAACGAACTCCAAGACGGAGCTATTCTGGGATCTCATCTCTGGTATACCGAGGAAGGACACAGTGTAATACTTGGAACTGGTCAGGAGGGGGCCGGCTTTAACGTTGTCGTTCGCATTACTTCCGAGCGCATCCGCCCGGTTCTGATAGGTACTCCCTCAGGAAACACCGGAGGAAATGACACCGACAACCCCCTTCCTAAGCCCTCGGACTTTCGGCCCTGAGCTGGTCGGCATTCTATTTCCTCGCAGCCTTGCTCAAGGGCTCAAACGGCACGAGGGCTGGGTCTCCGAAGACGACATAGAGCAGCGCATTCTGCGGCAATCTGCGCTGGTCGGCTGGCTGCTCAACCACGTAACGACCCGATTGAAATCCGCGCATGTGGATAATTCCGTTGATCAATTGCTGATAGGCCTCTCCCACGGTTGCGCCGCTCATCCATTTCTCCAAGACGGGATAGAGATGGGGAAAGCCAGAACTGAGCCGCATGTGTCCAAAGAACACAGTAGCTCCCTGCTCAATATACCGAGTCGCAAAGGACGGACGCTGGCCCACCTTATAGCCCCCGGGAGCAGAAATCATTCGGGGGAAATCTGATTTGGTGGGAACGGCTGAGAAACACGATCCCGAGAGGATCACCTCGTTGCGTGAGCCAACTGGAATCCCATCGATATCCACTGAACATGACATCCCGGGAATTCCATGCCCGTGCATGATGACTACTCTGGCCTCACGCAGAACCCCGGAAAGCCCCGGAGGGAATTCCTTCACAAAATCGCCCTTACGAGTGAGCCGAATCTTCCAACTCTTCTCACCCTTGAGTTCCGGAGCCCCCGAAGCCTTAGGCGTGTAGACTGCGAGAGTAGGGGTCTTGATTCCATGACTCGCAAACACCTTACGCAGGACTCCCGCCTTCTGCAGAGATCGAGTTTCCTCATTGGAAGCGACCTGACTGATAGCAAAGGGCCGAAGGTCCTTTGCTGTAATTGCGCGATAACGTATCGTTCGATCAATCAGCGCTTTGAAACTTCCGGACGACGGCGCCACAAGAATCCCAGGGAAGACATCAAGATATGGATCGTCATCGAGAGTGGTAAGAAGCTCCCATGCCCCTAGCAGCATATTCTCACGGTAAGAATCCGGCCGCGGCGCAATCGCTACATACTTGGGCCTAAGCCTCGCTAACCTGTTCCGTAAGCCGTGGAGGGTATGCGGTTGATGTAACCCCGCAAGATCTCCGACCTTGATAAGGGCGGCCTCACGATGCTTGGCGAGTTTCTCCAAGGACCTCAGGTAATCCTCCTCTGAGTGGTCGGTGAGAATGACATAACCATTTCCGATTGGAGCATGCTCCTTGAACTTCAGGATATATGCCGAACTTCGCAGCAACTCCCTCGCTGGCCTGGGCGAACTCCGGTCAATCCGAGGAAGCTCCCCCACCTCGGGAATCTTGAACTCCCGAGCCACCGCGTGCACGCAGCTGATGACGATCATGAGTGCTGCCAGAACTTTCATGACTCTTGTCCTAAGGTCTCCAAGGTGCATGAGCGAGCAGTATTCAAGAATGTGCTAACCTCAATGGGGCTAATATTTACTGAGATGGTGACGGCGGCCTTGCATGCTTGGAGAAAAACCGGGCCATGTAATCTATCGCGCGTGACATCTTCTCTCTCCCAAGCCCGTGTCCGGCTCCCTTCACTCCGTAGAGCAACAGTTCGTAGCCGGATTTGTTGGGGGAGTAACGGGTTAACCTGATCTCCTCTGTCTGCTTGATTATAACAGGTGCTGCCTTGGACCCATGATTCTCTGACCATAGCCTCATTGTCTCGTGGGCTGGATAAAACACTTCGCCGGGGACCTTGGATTCCCCGGTGAAGAGTCCATCTTTCGTTCCACATACCATCAAAATTGAAACCCTCGGACGCTTACTCGGGATTGGGGGCCGTTTGATCATCGCTCCACGCATTGGGGCAATCGCAGCGAAAAGATCTGTCTCCATGGCCAGCCGGAAGCAGAAAATAGCCCCACTGGACCCTCCGGTCGCATAGAGTCTCCGACGATCAACGGAAGCGTGCTTATCCAGGTAGTCGATAGCCTTTCTCACAAAGCCAATGTCATCTGCCTGGCTCAAGCGGTGATTCTCGAATCCATTCCACGCCGTGACGCCCCTCCGGTTGCGCGGCCCATTGCTAAGCCCCTGCGGACTGACGCTGATATAGCCATGATCTCTTACCAAGGGTTCAAGCAGCCGATGATATCCCTCCATCGGCCCCCCAGCTCCATGGAAACCAAACACTACCGGATACCGTTTCTCCGGATTGTAGTCTGCGGGCAGGCGGACGAGCATCTCGCGCGGCTCATCGTGCACTAACTCCACTCGATTCGTACCGGGCTTTAAACTTTCGCCACGTAAATCTCCCAAACATGCTGAGCACGGAATCAGCAGAAACATCACGAGGGATTTCATCGATTTAATCTCCAGAACTTCAGACACACTGGGAATCAGAAACATTCACAGGCTTTCCCACCACTACAGGGCTGCCGGCTCCCTGTAAAGTTATCCAACCCCTTTCATCATCCGGACACTATAAGCTTGGCAGCGCTACCGCCACATCTCAAACGAATGCGCGGAGAACCCTGCTCCAAAACTCGTTAACCAGAGGCGGCGGTCCGGAGTCTGCTGCTTCATCCTTTCATGCAGGGCCATGAGAACACAGGGGCTACTACAGTTTCCGTAGCTTCTGAGAACTTCTCTGCTTTCGGAAAGGTTTCCGCACTCCAGCCGGTTCTCCAACTGGTCTAGGACATCTCGGCCTCCAGTATGCGCGAGGATACGGTCCGGCTCCCCCTGTCTTAGGTTATAGAGCTCACTAACCGCCATTCCCGCCAGCTCGGGCACACTACGATGAAGTTTATTTCTCAATTTACCATCGGCGTTCACAAACCGAATCTTTTCCCTCTCTTGGGGCCAATGCAGCGTCTCAAAAGCGCCTGCTTCATATTTATCCTCACCCGGAACGTCAGACCAGATAGCTGCGGCAGCACCATCACCAAAAAGACAAAGGCTGATCAAAACCCCCGCGTCATCATCAAGATAGAATGCTGCCGAGCATATTTCGACCGCAACGGTGGCTACTCGACTTCCGGGGTTCGCCTTCAGAAATCCCTGGGCGGCCCGCAGAGCTGGCACCGCCGCCCCACAACCCAGCCCAACAATATCACTGAGGTAGACATTATTGCGCATCCCAGACCGCTCCGCGACATGACTGGAGACCCCCGGGCAAATGTAGCCCGTGCAGGTGCATACGATCAGAGCATCGATGTCGCTCGTCTCGAGAGAGGCCTCCTGCACAGCCTGAACGAGAGCCTCCTGCGCGAGACGCGGAGCCTCCCTTTCGAAATTCGCGTTTAGCTCGCCGGCATCACAATCAAAAAGCCTGGTAGGATCCTCGGTCGCAAAGTGTCTTTTTTCGATGCCTGAATCACCCGAGAGAACCTTACCCAGTAAACTCTGGGAGCGAGGCCTGAGGCGCTGCACGGCTGGAGACTTCGAAGTGATTTCCAGGCAGTCCTTCTGGCTGTAAGAGAAAGAGGGAAAAGCCGTGGTGAGAGATTCGAGAAACATGGATATGAGTTTTAGCGCAAAGTGCGGGAAAGAGCCTTGAAGGGTAGGAGCCCAGAACGTGTCGCTCCTGACAGGAAAGCTCTCCCGGCAGGGGTCAGCAAGAACGGATGCAGAATACGCGCCAGATGAAGGCGACGCCGAAATCTCACCTTGAGGCCTCTACGAACATCCCGCACCACCTTTTCCCAGGATGCTATACCCTCTGAATATTGACGGAGTGGCTCCAATGCCGTCTCGGCAGCTTCAAATGCCATCGACATCCCATTCCCAGTAAAAGGAGGGATCATACTCTCTGCATCTCCAAGAGCCAATAGCCCATCGTTACCTGGCTGTCCCCCAAAGCCCAGAGCACTGACTGCCGTAAAAGAACTGTGGTCGGGACCGGCCTCCTGCAATCGGGCTGAAAGCCTCTTCAATCCATTACCCGTGAGACAGTTCCATAACATCTCAGGACCCCGCCCCCCATAATGCTGCAGACGGAATAGACCGCACACGTTGACCCTTCCCTCCTCAACAGGAGCAAGCCCAACATACCCGCTTCGCCCCATATGCATTTCGAGACCTTGGAGATCCTGCAGATTTTCCACATGAATCTTCAGCCCCAACCATTTGCTCTTTCGCTTTCCTCTCCGACCCGCCGCCCAGACAACACCCTCTTGCCTCAGTTCCTTTTGGCGAGACCCCGTACGGAGAGATCCTCCCAGATCCTCAAATATTCCT
Source organism: Akkermansiaceae bacterium UBA5689 (assembly GCA_002420305.1). Taxonomy (GTDB): domain Bacteria; phylum Verrucomicrobiota; class Verrucomicrobiia; order Verrucomicrobiales; family Akkermansiaceae; genus Roseibacillus_B. The sequence goes on from DIHT01000164.1 coordinate 13,012, forward strand.
GCCAGCTTCAAATCCAGCCAGTTTCTCGAGACTCCAATCGCAGGCCTTTCCAGCCTTCCGGCAAACATATGGCGATTCCCGATAAACCAATGCGTCTCCTGACTGAGGATTGCCTTCGAAAACAAATTCGCGATCCCCAGATTCGAGAGCGTCTCCTCTCCCACCCCATTGATAAACTCCCCGCAGACCCTGTGACGAGGATACCGACCGGCCTCGTGCAGAACGACAGGCACATCCGCACGACGAAGTGCAACTCCAAGAGAGAGCCCAGCCAACCCACCACCTGCAATCGTAATCTCCCTCATACGCGTATTGCCCTCAAACGGATGCCTCCTCGTAAGGTCATTGTCTCCTCTACCTTCCACTCCTGATCGAGACCCAGCATCAGGGGTAATTCTCCGGGCCTGAATCCAGCACGGATACTCACCATCATATCATGGCGTGTCACCGGACCGAGAAATGGCCTCAGTGCATACCCTTGCAAAAGGGCCAAATGGGAACGAAGAGGCTCAACAAACAAAAGTTGATCTGCGCCCCGCAACCGTTTCCCCAATCGCTGTAGTTCTTCCACTTCCAGATGATGCAGAATCAATGACCCAGCCACAATACCCTGCAAAGGCTCTTCATTCTCAAGAAAATCTCCCTGCTGCCAGAATAGTGATTCACACAAATCAGCAGGCCGCGGTGACAAGTCATAGCCACAGAGGCGAAAGCCCCGCGCTGCGATTTTTCTCAGAAGGCATCCATCTCCCGCTCCAAGCTCATGAACTTCCGCACCATACGCCGCTCCCGAAAGGCAGGAAAGAATCCAGCGACTATTCCCCATGACTGTGTTGATGAACCTCAATTCCCGCCGACTGCGCTGCGCCTGCCGATCATCAGGAGGCAGCGAGTCGAGGATTTCAGGAATCACAGCACGGTGATGCACGTATGACATTCTCCCGATTCAAGGGCACATGGCAACACCTGTGATAAGTGTGTGGAGGAAGTATGGAATTTGAGCTGCCGCGGACCGTCATTTCGACAAAGCCAGCTATTCTCCTGACGGTGGATAGCCAAGGCAGATCCTCCAGGGCAGTCCGCCCGCGAACTGGAATCGATGACACGCCCACTCCGGCGGACTAACTGAAACGGCCCAGGATCTTCCTCCCCCTCTGCGTTCTCCACGGCTCCTGCTGAAGGAGGAAATTGGGTAATCTGGGTTGCAACTGGTATGTCCGGTGGAACACCCCGGTCGCAGAACCCGCAACAGGCGGGACGATCCACGACCATTCTGCTTGCACCTCCCGGCCGGCCTGCTCCTCACGGCTGCAGAACTTGAGGAACTCGCGGGATGCACTATGATGGTCAACCATTCTGACCCCCTCCCGCTCAAACGAGTGAAGCACCGCTTCATTGAGCACCACAAGAGACCGGTCTTTCCACAACAGAGATCGTTTACAATCGAGTCCAAGTCGCTCAGCAATAACTGGCAACAGATTGTAGCGACCCTCATCCCCGAGATTCCGCGAGCCGATCTCTGTTCCCATATACCACCCATTGAATGGAGCACAGGGATAGAGTTCTTTTCCAGTAGCCAGTAACATATCCGACAGAGTAGGAAGAGCGTACCACTTCAGCCCAAGCGTCTGGAACCACTCATGATCAGGATGCTCTAATTCCACCTCCAAAACTACGCCAGGTGGTAACTCCCGAACCTGCAATTGCTCCCCACATTGAATGACGAGGGGAAGCAGGTCGAATGCACTAGGAGCGGAAGGAGGTCTCCAACCAAGCTCACGGACAATCTCTGTAAAATCTACGTTCATGGGATCCCCAAGAAACCCACCGTCAGGCTGACGGTAGCCCGCATAGCGGATGAGCTGGTGATTCCATATTCGAATTTCCCTCCCGGGGTCCTCCCAGCGCCCAAAGACGGTCTGGGTTGGCACGATCCGACCTCCATTGGTCGCAGTTTCAAGATGCTTCACGCAGGCCTCGAATACCGAATCGGGATCCGTTATCGACCGGGCGTCTACAACTTGGAGGGATTGCCAGTGCAAGCGCCCTATACAGCGCACCGATTCTCTCCAGGCCTCTCTGGCCCCTTCCTCGACGGCCCGCTCAGGACCATCGTTGTCACAGAGAGACGCACTGTCGGCGAGCGCATCCCAGCGACGGGCGTGATCAAGCACACCCCTGCTTGCCGCGAAAGGGCAGCTTTCCTCATGCGCCTCAGAGCCTCTCTCCGTTCCGACAGGCAAGTCTCCCTTATCTGGTGAAGATACCTCTTCCGGACTCATGCGGCCTTTACCTCTCACGGGAAACTTTCTTTTTCAATTCGGAAGAAAGCGCTCCTCCCTGCTTCAGCAGAAAAATATAATCCTGAAACACATTCTATATTGCTCAATGCCCATGCCCTGCCGCCGGAGGGACTCGAACCCTCACTCCGTTACCGGAAGCGGATTTTAAGTCCGCAGCGTCTACCAATTCCGCCACGGCGGCATGGGAG
>DIHT01000025.1 GCA_002420305.1 Akkermansiaceae bacterium UBA5689
ACAAGGAGCCCGAGTCAGACAAGGGGTGAGACAGACGTCCGGACCACCAGCACTACGCTGTTGTTTACTTAGTATTTGTTTACTATTTGACTTATTTAAAAGTAGTTGGTAGCACTGAACTTGCTGTTCTCATGTTCCCCCCTCACCACATTCGGTTCACGGTGGTGGCGGCCCTGATGCTTCTGTGCTCGGGTTCCGTCCTATTGGGGAGTGTTCACACAATTCGCAAGGGGGAGACTCTCTATGGGCTCTCCCGGAAGTATAAAACGTCTGTTTCAAAGCTGATGTCGCACAACGGCATCAAGGATCATCGGAAGCTTCAGATCGGGCAAAAGATCAGGATTCCGGGGGCCACTTCTACGGGTTCCGGCAGGACGACTGCGAAAGCAGCGACCCAAGCCAAGTCCACGAGCTCGGTATCAACCGTCGGCCGGGGGAAGACTGTGATCATTGATCCAGGTCACGGCGGTAAGGACTGGGGAGCACACCGGGCCGGTGTCCGTGAGTCTTCCCTGAATATGAAAGTCGCAAGCAAGCTTGAGTATTATCTCAAGCAGAACGGCTTTCGGGTTGTAATGACCCGGAGAAGCGATTCCTTCCTATCGTTGTCACGTCGCGCATCGATCGCAAACCGTTACCGTAATGCGATATTCGTAAGTATACACTTCAATGCTACTCGGAATACAATGGTGCGGGGAGCCGAGACCTTTTATGCAGGCGCGGCTGGGAGGCAGCTGGCTTCGTCCATTCACCGTGAGCTTGCGGGTAAGTGCAGGATGAAAAATCGCGGTGTCCGCTTTGCTCGCTTTGCAGTTCTGGTGCAGACGAAGTGCCCCGCGGTGCTAGTTGAATGCGGGTTCATCAGTAACTCCAGTGAGCGTGCGCGTTGCGTGACGAGCTCTTTTCAGACTACCGCAGCGCGTGCGATTGCCGATGGTATCCGCAAGTATCGATGGCGCTAGCATGGGACGGGTGTCTCGTCGGTAACGGAGAGGGCGTGCCAGCCGAAGTCAGAGTGTGGAATGAATGGCCTCGGCGGCGTCAATAAAGGAAGGGTAGTTGGGCTCCCATCCCGTGCCCCGTAATTTTTCGTTACTGACCCGTTTGTGCGTCCATGCTCTTTTGCGATGTTGTGGGCGTGGGCCATTCGGCGGCTGAGGAAGATCAAAGAGAGCAGCAAGGGCTTGGTAACAGTCTCCCTGGTGAAGGGGTGAAGAGTCGCAGACATTGTAGATCTGAGCAATAGACTCTGGGCAGGTTAGAAGGTGGAGCAGAGCCTTGGAGGCATCATCGCGATGAATTTGGTTGAGGAAGCGCCTTCCGTCTTCTTCGATAACGGCATCACCACGGAGTAGACTGCGAAGAATAGCGCTTCGACCGGGGCCATAAATGCCGGCGAGGCGTGCCACGGTTCCGTTGTTGGAAAGAACCTGCGATTCCGCCTCCAAAAGGATCTCACTTGTCTCTCGTTCAGGCTCTGTGGGTGAATCTTCTGTCACCAGAGATCCGTCCGTCTGATGATAGACGGACGTGCTCGAGGTAAAAAAAAGACGAGCATCAGGGAACGTTGCGAAGAGGTTGTGTGTACCTTCAAGAAAGACCCTTCGATAGGCTTCCAGACCTCCTCTGCCAGAGGAGGCGGTGAATACGATGGAGGACGGCAGGGGGATTTGGGATCGCAAATCTGTGAGGTCAGAGGACTTTGAGAGATCGCACGTGAGCGAGCCGTTATCGCCGGACTTGGAGAGACGAGTAACCTGCCAACCGGAGTTGCTCGCATGCTGGGCTACTTGTTCACCAAGGTAACCACAGCCGGCGATAAGAAGATGATCTTTCATACGCAGTGCGGGAAAATCTTAGCCATCCCTATTGGAGCAGGGAAGGAGGAATCCGCTCTAGTGGGGCCCCCTTCATTTTGTTGGTCTCCGGAATTCATAGTATGTTCTCAGTCCGGTGAGGATAGCATCTCGATATTCCCGGTAGATCGATCGCTTTCTAGATCCGGCTACCTCGCGCTCTCCCTCATAGTCTCCCGATTGGATACGTTCGTAGACCTCGGTGTTGTTCATGACATAGGGCTCCAAAAAGAGAACTGGGCACTGGTAAAGACGATTGGCTAGAAGATTGCGGGCCCACAAGGCCGGGCCAATGCGTTTCGTGGGCCTGCCGATGCTATAGAGGTAGGCGGGAAGCCCTGTCTCCTTGAGAAAGGAGGTGGCCATTACTTCTGCCAGAGCGGCTTCTTCCTCGTGGGTGCCCTGGAAAACCTTGTGCATCAGTTCGAAGCGCTCGTCTTCATGTGCGATCTCACTGTCTAGATAGGCACCGTGCAGAATGATGTGGAAATGGTTTCTGGGTGACAATCGTGGCTTCCTCGGCGTGGGACCCCAATCCTCCGCATTGAAGTGAAGGCATAGTACGAGGTCGGGCCTGATCGTATTGTTGATCAGCCGGGCGCGGGCCCGGATCTCTGCGGTCCGGTAGAACATTCGCTCGGAGAGAGAGATAATCTTCTCCTCCGGGGCTCCGCTAAGAAGCCGCTCCGCATAGCCCCGCAGGTCATCTGGGCGCAGTTCAGTGACGGGATCAGGGCTTGACCGTACCAGAGTGACGACCGCTCCAAGTGCCTCGAGGTCGGGAGCAAGAAGCTTGGCGGTTAAGAGAGTCAAATCTCCTTCCGTGACAGGTGTCGTTTCTTCAATTTGGTACCAACGCTCTTCCATTTGCGCCCACTCTCCTCCGATATGACCCGGATCAATTGCGATGCGCACCCCGTCGAGGGGCCGACCTTCAGGAGCGAGGGGAAGCTCGGATGCCGGTCGCCAGTAGCGGGGCGGGCTGGTTCGGCTTTCTCCCTGTGCAAAAGCGACTCGAGGTAGGTGTTGCGAAATAGTTGAGGCTACCCTGACCCCTTCATTGGTAATATCGAAATGCCTGTTAGGCCCGAGGAGGTAGATGTCCTGCAGAGCGGTATCGAATTCATCCCTGGACAAGACCCCGTCGTAGCGCTTCAAGGCACTCCAGTCTGGAGCCTTGCCGAGATTTGCAAGTCTGGGATCAGGATCGGGGACGAGGGAGTGTTCAGAGAGCTTCGGGAACTGCTGAAGCCAGAGGTAGACACAGCCAATGATCAGCGCCGCTCCAAGGGAGCAGAGAATCGAGGTCTTACGCAGACTGCATGGCATGGTGACAAGTAAATCCTGTTGTCGTCCGGCGGGGACCTGATTGAATTCCCTAGGTGGCTGCCGGCCGGGTATTCTATAACATAGATTTATTAAAATGATCAGGATCCTGTTTTTGGGCGACGTCGTTGGTGAACCCGGTCGAAAGGCCGTCATCGCCCGGTTGGCTGCACTGAAGGAGCAAGAGAGTATCGATTTTATTGTTGTTAATGGAGAAAATGCTGCGGGGGGCAGAGGAATCACCTCGAAGATTTCCATTGATCTGCTCCGAGCAGGCGCAGCGGTGATTACCACGGGCGACCACGTCTGGGACCAGCGAGAAATTGTGGATTATTTTCCCACGGAACCGCGGCTTCTCCGACCCGTCAACTATCCAAAGGGAGCTCCTGGCTCTGGAAGCGTGGTCCTTGATACCCCCAAGGGTAAGATTGGAGTGATTAATGCGCAGGGCCGGGTATTCATGAATCCTCCACTCGAAAGTCCGCTGGAGGGCGTTGAGAAGGCAGTCGAATCGATGCGAGACGAGGGGGTTCGTGTCATTATGCTCGATTTCCACGCGGAGGCGACAAGTGAGAAAATCGCGATGGGCCGTGCCATGGACGGGAAAGTCTCCCTAGTAGTGGGAACTCACACCCACGTACAGACCTCCGATGAGCAGATTTTTCCGGGGGGAACGGCTTATTTAACGGATGCTGGAATGTGCGGGCCCGCCGAGTCGGTCCTTGGCCGCGAGATTGCTTCTGTGGTTTGGCGGTTACGAACTGGAATGCCCACAAGGTTTCCGGTAGCTAAGGGGCCTGTGCGAATTTGCGGGGTGATCGTAGGGGTGGACGAGCAAAGTGGTAAGGCGATGGAGGTAAAACGGGTTGATGAATTACATTCTGAAACCGGTAAAGCTCCCGAAATAGAGGAAATTGTCGAGGAAACGGGCCCTCATTGAGGTCCTGAGGGTGGGAGTATGGGCCTCTCAGGGGGCGGTATGGTATAAATACCCGGATTTGGGATGGTTTTGACGAATTTCTTTCCATTCTACTTTTTTTTTGACAGCGTA
>DIHT01000028.1 GCA_002420305.1 Akkermansiaceae bacterium UBA5689
TGCCCTCCTAGGTGGTCTTGGTGACGATACCGGGTTTCCGTTTGCCACCCCGAGCAGCGAGCGGGATCCTGATTATGACTTCGACCGGGACGGAGCGTCAAACCTCCTTGAATATGCTTTGGGGAGTAACGTTGCGGACCCCAATGACAGACCGGCTTTCCTCTACGCCCTTGACGAGCAGGCTGGCAGTTGTACTGCGACTCTGACGAAGCGGCCCTTCACTGGCTCCAGCGTTGATTACTACTTCGAATACAGCACGGATCTCAGAACTTGGACGACTATTGGAGATAATGACCCCATCTTCGAGATCGTAGTAGACAATGATGAAAACCTTCAGGTCACGAATCTCTCGAACTTCCCGAATGAGCTCGCTACTCCGGCGTGCTTCCTCAGGGTAAGAGTAGAAATTGTGAGATAAAAGGAAAGGCGAAGGCCTTTTATATCGATTGCGAGTGGGCACGACTTTGAGTCGTGCCCTTTCTTCATAGAAAAAGAGCTAGTAAATCATGAGCCCATTACAGGAATCCGCAGCGCATTTTGAAGGGCCGAGTTCCGGTGCGCGATGATTACGACCACCAGTGAATTGGCCACTCTGGTCGGGCAGCTACCCGCGTGCGATTCTACTCACGCTGGAATCGATCTTGAGGCTGATAATCTTCACCGCTATGCCGAACAGCTGTGTTTGATCCAGATCTCTGACGGGAAAGATGTTTTTCTGGTCGACCCTCTGGAAGTGGACGATCTCTCCCCATTTCGAGACTATCTAGCGACTCAGAGGATATGGATGCATGGGGCGGATTTCGATATGACCCTGCTACGTAGAGAGTTCGGAGCCCTTCCGCGGATGATCTATGATACTCAAATAGCGGCTCGGCTCGTCGGGATCCCACGGTTCAGCTACGCGAATCTGGTCGAGCAATTCTTCGACGTAAAGCTGTGTAAGGCGTCGCAGAAAGAGAATTGGGGACAAAGACCGCTGCCCGATAAGATGCGGGAGTATGCCAGTAACGATGTTCGCTACCTTCTGCCTCTCGCTCAGGCTCTTGAAGATGACTTAAAGGCAAAGGAGCGCTACCCGTGGTTTGTGGAGAGTTGCCAAGCGGCGATGAAGCGGGTGTTGAGTCGCGAGGTTGAAAAGGAAGATCCATGGCGAATTCGAGGGTCGGGAAAGCTTGATCCCCAGGCTCTTTGCGTCCTGAGAGCTCTGTGGCATTGGCGTGACCGGGAAGCGCAGGAATGGGACCGCCCTCCATTCATGGTTGCGAGGAATCAAGACCTTATTAAATGGTCGGATGGGCTGGTAAGAGGAGAAAAGATTCAAACTCCGCGCAACGTCAGGGGGGGGAGGGCCCGGCGATTGAAGAATGCTACAGATGAGGCTCTCAAGATATCAGCTTCCGATTGGCCTGAGCGTATCAGAGGAAATGGTCGGCGCTGGAACAGTCTTCAGGAGAAACGGTATGACGAGTTGGCAGGGAAGCGTGATAAGGCAGCAGAAGATCTAGAGATAGAGCCATCTATTGTAGCATCCCGAGCGGCTTTGGAACAGATAGCATGGGACGAGGATCCTGCTCAGCACCTGCTGGACTGGCAGAGAGGCCTCTTGGAGCTCTAGGAGAATTTATCTTGCAGTAGCTCATGTTTTTACAGAATCAGGGGCGGAGAGGGTCTCGAGGGGGCGCGGTCTGACCCGATGATTTCAGCCTGTCATTTTGACGGCTAAAACGGGTCAAAATAATACCATGGAATCACGGGAAGACGGCGAAAGAACCTTGTCTCCGTAGCCGTTCTGGATCACCTTTTGGGCACCTATGCCGGACCCTGAATTGGAGGCTGAAAAGTCTGGAATTACTGTTTCCAAAGAGGAGGCATATGACGCCTCCAAGATTGATAAACTGGAGGGTTTAGATGCGGTCCGGAAGCGTCCCGGTATGTATATCGGGGACCCCGATGAGAGAGGATTACACCACCTTGTTTTTGAGGTGATGGACAACTCAATCGATGAGCATCTGGCAGGCTTCTGTGACCAGATCAGGGTCATCATTCACGCCGATGGCTCAGTCTCTATTTCAGATGATGGACGAGGTATTCCGGTGGATATTCATCCCAAATTCAAAATACCAGCGGTAGAGCTGGTTCTGACGGATCTCCACGCGGGTGGTAAGTTCGGGCAGGGTGCCTATAAGTATTCAGGAGGTCTCCACGGAGTGGGGGCGAAGTGTGTTAATGCTCTCTCGGATTGGTTCAAGGCCGCGGTGACACGGGATGAAAAAGTATATTCGATTACTTTTGAGAGAGGAAAGACTTCTGAGCCGCTCAAAGTCGTGGGTGAGGCTAGTGCCGGGGAAACCGGCACCACGATCACATTCTTTCCCGATGCGACGATTTTTGTTGATACAATCACATTCAATTTTAGCCGGCTGGGGAACCGCCTCCGTGAGCTGGCCTTCTTGAATCCTGGACTCACAATTGACCTTGTCGACGAGCGTCCTGAAAGCGCAGAGGCTACCACCTTTTTCTACTCTCGCGGGATCGAAGAATTCGTTATTCAGCTAGGTGAGAACAAAGCGCTTGTGCACGCAGACCCAATCGTGCTCAAGGGAAAGAGAGAAATCGAAGTAGATTATGATGGTAAGGTAACTAAAGACGACGTCTTTGCAGACGTGGTTCTGCAATATAACGATAGTTACAACGACCAGATTCTCTGTTTCGCGAACTCTATTCCAAACGGCGATGGAGGAACCCATCTCACAGGTTTTCGAACTGCTCTGACGAGAGCGGTGAACGTGTATGCCAAGGGGAACAAGCTGCTCAAAGAGAAGGACCCCTCACTCAGTGGTGATGATGTGAGAGAAGGGTTGATCGCCGTTATATCGGTAAAGTTACCCGAGCCTCGGTTTAGTTCCCAGACGAAGGATAAGCTGGTGAACACTGAAATTGAAGGGGTAGTGAGCTCAATCGTTTATGAGGGTATACAAGCCTACTTTGACGAGAATCCCTCAATCGCTAAGACCGTTATTGAGAAATCAGTTAATGCAGCGAGGGCGAGAGAGGCTGCGAGAAAAGCGAGGGAGACGGTTCGTAAATCTGCTCTCTCGGGCGGGGGTTTGCCTGGTAAGCTTGCCGACTGTTCCGAAAGAGATCCAGCCAAGAGCGAGCTCTACATTGTGGAGGGTGATTCTGCAGGTGGGTCCGCGAAGCAGGGCCGAGATCGAAGAACTCAGGCGATCCTTCCGCTGAGAGGAAAGCTGATTAATGTGGAAAAAGCTCGTCTCCACAAGGCCCTTCAGAACAAGGAGATCCAAAGTATGATTACCGCGATCGGAGCGGGAATTGGGGACGGAGAACAGGAAGGGGCGTTCAATCTGGAGAAAGTGCGCTACCACAAGGTAATCATAATGACTGATGCTGACGTAGATGGTTCCCACATCCGGACTCTCCTGCTCACATTCTTCTGCAGGCAGATGCCTGAGCTGGTAAGGAGCGGATATCTCTATATTGCGCAGCCGCCGCTTTACCTTGTGACCCGAAAAAAGCGACAGGAGTATGTTCAGGATGATGCTGAGCTCAACAAGATCCTTATCGAACTGGGAGCTGACGACGTTCAAATGAGGCCGGTAGGTGGTGGAGCATTTGTTGAAGTAGAAGCATTGAGAGAAATTCTCGACGCCCTCTCTGTCTTATCACGTTATTCCAGCAGTATTGAGGGTAATGGAGGAGATTTTTCCGATTACCTGTCTGCCCGTATGGACGGCAATCTGCCTGAGTTCATGGTTCGGG